>JAKLJF010000807.1 GCA_023151335.1 Thermoanaerobaculia bacterium
ACAGTATTTCCTCCGGTTTCCCTCTCCTGAAATGCCGGCTTGTTTTCTGTTCCATTGCCACAGCGATTCGATCAGTGCAAAATAACGCTCGAACCAGGGCCCGTGATTAAACAGGGGATCGCCCGGGCCGCCGGAAAAAATATACAGGTCGTACGACAGGTCGGGCAACTCGTTTCGCATGCGCACGTCGAAATGATCGAAGTGCAGCACGTGTGCGTAACGGGCAAGCATGGAACGAAGCATCGGTATTCCCCGGTTGGGTTCACCGTTGTACATGTCGAGAAGCGCGGCGCGAAGCATAGGCGTTGGCAATTTACAGTAGGCGATTAGCAATTGGCAGCTCTTTAGAGCAGCCCTGGTCTGTTGCTGCCACCCAAATTTCAACAAAAAAAACACCCTTGCCCGCAATACGGTTGTCCGCATGCTGACAAAAACGTGCCAAAACGATTAATGGAACTTACTTGGGCAGGACCGGGTAGGATAAAATCGGGACGGGAGGGCAAAGTTCGGATTTAATTTGATGTCTTAAGCATAATTTTACGGCTTAACTGGCGGTTTAGCGGCGGTTTAGAGTGGTTTAGAAAGTTTAGATGGTTTAGATGCCTGACATTCAGAGTATTAATCACATTGACCACATTGACCACATTGACCACATTGACCACATTGACCACATTTAAAAAATCATGCAGGCAAAAAAATCCTACGGTCAGCATTTTTTAAAAAACGACAGCATCGCGGCGCGTATCGCCGGCAGCCTGCGCCGGGCCGGCGATACCGGCCGCGTACTGGAAGTTGGCCCCGGCACCGGTATGTTGACCAAACACCTGCTCGCTCAGTCCGGCTGGACGGTGTACGCCGTGGAAGCCGACCGCGACATGGTGGCTTACCTCGAACAGCACTACCCGGCCCTGCGCGAGCGGTTGATTTTTAAAGACTTTCTCGATTTCAATCCCCGGGAAGTTTTCGGCGACGAGCCCTTTTGCCTGATCGGCAATTTCCCCTATAATATCAGCACCCAGATCCTTTTTAAAATGCTGGACTATCGCGTGCAGATTCCGGAAATGGTCGGCATGTTCCAGAAAGAGGTGGCCGACCGCGTGGCCGCCAAACCCGGCAGCAAGGTGTACGGCATCACCAGCGTGCTCATGCAGGCGTTTTACCAGGTCGAGTATTTGTTTTCGGTGGAGCCGGGTTCGTTCAACCCGCCGCCCAAGGTGCGCTCCGGCGTCATCCGGCTCACCCGGAAGGAGCATTTCGAGCTTGGCTGCGATGAAAAACGTTTCCGGACGCTCGTTAAAACCGCTTTCAACCAGCGGCGCAAAATGCTGCGCAACACCCTCAAACCCTTTTTTCCGGCAGAAGTATTGATGAACGATCCCTTTTTTGAAAAACGGCCGGAGATGTTGGGGTGGGAAGATTTTGTTGCATTAACAACAAAGAGCAGTGTTTGAATCAAACTTGGGGACGGTAAAAATGGATTTCTTCTAAATTGCAGTCCCCAGGATGGTTTTTTTGAATTTGTCGGCTAACGGTCACAATTTTACAGCCTGAAACAGAGTTAAAACCGATCTTAACATCCTTCTATTTGCCGGTTTAATCTTAATCATGTCGCCCGGAGTTCATCGTTTTTATATTTCAATGCTGGTCAGCATTGGCGTGTTGACTACACTGATTCTTTTCTACGTAGGATTCTCCTACTACTCCACCAGTCTGGAGGAGCGATTTTACCACCCTGATCATGTCTGGTTAAAGCCGAGTGGCGTTTTCGGCCACGGCTTGGGAATTATTGGTACCTTAATGATCCTGATCGGAGTTTTCTCCTACATCGCCCGGAAAAGGTACAAGTTCCTTGCCCGTATGGGGCGTTTGAAATACTGGCTGGAATTCCACATTTTTTTGTGCAGTGTGGGTCCGGTGCTGGTATTGTTCCACACGGCTTTTAAGTTTGGCGGCATCGTGTCCATTGCCTTCTGGAGCATGGTGGCAGTAGTGGCCAGCGGCGTGATCGGCAGGTTTATTTACATCCAGATTCCCCGGAGCATCGAAGGAAGAGAACTGAGTCTGAATGAAATACAGGCTCTGAAAGGCGACATGGAAACGACCATGAAAAACACCTATGGCTTGAGTGAAGCCGGCTTTAACGCCATCATGGAAGCTACCCGTATATCGCCCCGCACCAGCGGCGGCAACTTGCTGGGGGGGATGGTCAACAAATATTTTGAAGACAGAAAAACGCTTCAAAGGGTCAAAAATATTCTACGCGGAAATAACCTGTCCGGCGCCGATTTAAAAAAGGTATCCGACCTCGTCAAAAACGAAATCGCCCTGAACAACCGGATCGACCGCTTGCAGACCATGCAAAGGCTGTTCAAATACTGGCACGTGGCGCATTTGCCGTTTGCCCTTATTATGCTGATTATCATGGTCATTCACGTGGGGGTTACGCTGGCATTCGGGTACCGTTGGATTTTTTAATCTGTTCAGTATGCTTTTGGAAGAAGTGGTAATATATGCGGGAGTGTTGCTGTTTTGCGCGCTGGTGGTTTTCCTTTACCTGAGGAAGTTGAAAAAAGAGTCCCGGAAGGTAGAGGCCAAGATCGAAAAAGCAAAACAGGAAGGATTGCACGAACCGGTGTCGCTGCACCCGGTCATCGACCTGGGTACCTGTATTAAAAGCGGCGCCTGCGTGGCCGCATGTCCGGAAAAAGATATCCTGGGTATTGTGAACGGCCGGGCAACCCTGGTGAATGCCTCCAACTGCGTCGGCCACGGCGCCTGTTTCCACAACTGCCCCGTAGAAGCCATTTCCCTCGTTAGAG
>JAKLJF010000808.1 GCA_023151335.1 Thermoanaerobaculia bacterium
TTTTTCTTTTCTGCCCGCAATTTAAGCTTTATTGCTGAAAAAGCGACTCCACGAATGCCCGCTTGTTGAATATCTGCAACTGGTCGATGCGTTCGCCCACGCCGATATAGCGGATCGGAATTTTGAACTGATCGCTGATACCGATGGCCACGCCGCCCTTGGCGGTGCCGTCGAGTTTGGTGAGCGCGAGGGCCGTGATGGGCGCCACTTCGGTGAAGTGTTTGGCCTGTTCGAAGGCATTCTGGCCGGTGGAGGCATCGAGCACGAGCAATACGTCGTGGGGTGCGCCAGGCAGTTTTTTCTCAATGGAGCGGTGTATCTTGCCCAATTCCTGCATGAGGTTGGCCTTGTTGTGCAGGCGGCCGGCAGTGTCGATGATGAGCACGTCGCAGTGGTGTTCGAGGGCGTACTGTGTGCTTTCATAAGCCACGGCGCCGGGATCGGCATTCATGCCTTTGGAATAGAAATCACAGCCTACACGCTGGGCCCAGATGTTGAGCTGATCCACGGCGGCGGCGCGGAAGGTGTCGGCGGCGCCGAGTACCACTTTGTAACCTTTTTGTTTGAACTGGGCGGCCAGTTTGCCGATTGTAGTGGTTTTTCCCACGCCGTTGACGCCGATGACGAGCAACACATACGGTTTTTTACCGGCCGGGATATCGAAGTCTTCCGCGTCTTCGGTGTTGTTCTCGGCCAGCAGTTGCACGATCTCGTCGCGCAGCAGGGCGTTCAGCTCTTCGGTGTTCACATATTTGTCGCGGGCCACCCGCGCTTCGATGCGTTCGATGATCTTCACCGTGGTATCCAGGCCCACGTCGGCCGAGATGAGGGCGGCTTCGAGTTCGTCCAGCACTTCCTCGTCTACTGTGCTTTTACCCGACACGGCGCGGGTGATCTTGCCAAAGAAACTTTCCTTGGTTTTTTCCAACCCCTTGTCGAGGTCTTCTTTTTTCTCGCGGTTAAAAAATTTATCGAAAAAGCCCATGTGGTGTAGGTTGAGTGGGTTTAGAGGGTTTAGAAGGTTTAGAGGGTTTAGAAGGTTTAGAGGGTTTAGAAGGTTTAGAGGGTTTAGAAGGTTTAGAGGGTTTAGAAGGTTTAGAGGGTTTAGAAGGTTTAGAAGGTTTAGAGGGTTTAGAAGGTTTAGAAGGTTTAGAAGGTTTAGAAGATTTAGAGGGTCTCCATTCTAACCTTCTAAACCCTCTAAACCAGCTATATCTCTCCGTAGAGGCGCCGCACGGAATCCATCAGGGAGGCTTTTTTCCGGCGCGAGACTTCGATGGTTTCGCCGTTTTCCAGCACCAGGTAGCCGCCTTCGCCTTTGATATAAGTTTTCATGTAGTTCATGTTGACAATGTGCTTCTTGTGCACCCGCACGAAGTTGAGCCGGATGAGGGTGTCTTCGTAGGCTTTGATCGTTTTGCTGGCGGTGATCTTGTTACCGGTTTTCAGGATGAAATGGGTGTAATTGTCCTCCGCTTCCAGGCGCACGATATCGCGCAGGCGTACAAAATGGACGCCGTCGAGACCGGAGATACCGATTTTCTCAAAGGCGTTGGGCATATTGGGCGAGTAGTTTTGCTGGAGCAATTCGACCCGCTGTTTGGTGCTGGCATTTTTACGCCCCGGCCGGATGCGACTGACGGCCCGGCGCAGGTCTTCGGGTTCGATGGGTTTCAGCACATAGTCGATGGCGGAGAAATCGAATGCCGTGAGGGCGTATTGGTTGTAGGCCGTTACGAATATGATGTCGAAGGGAATATCTTCCAGCTGCTGCAGGCCGGTAAATACCAGTCCGTCGGGCAGATCGATATCGAGAAAAGCGACATCGAACTGGGTTTCCGCATCTTCGCCGCCGAGGCGCAGCAGATCGGCATTGGAACCGCCGGTAGCCACCACCTCCACGTCAGGACAGTATTTATCGAGTAAATTCAACAGGTTTTGAAGACCTTCCGGTTCGTCTTCGATAAGGAGAGCGCGTGTCATTTGGATAACGTTTTGTAATGAAAGACTGACCGGCGCGCGGGGAGCCGGTTTTTGGAAGCACAAAGTTCGGATTAAAAGCGGAATATGCGGTGACAATTTATTGCGGATTGCGGATTGCGGATTGCGGATTATCCCGAGGTCTCGGGACGGATTGCGGATTAGCCGGGCCCGGTGGGTTTGGTGAGTCTGGCAGCCACCGGCTGATGCCGGGTGGATCACCGGGGGCGCTGAGGTGAGTCATTGGATGCGCGGTAGCCGGCTTTCTATTTTCGCGGCTTGATAATTCAAATATGTTTCTATGAAGTTTTATCGCGGTATTATTTTATCTGTTTTCTTTGGCATTCTGGCATCGGGTTCTTTTGCTCAGCAGAAAGCGACCTGGCAGGAAATGTATGATTTTCACGATGTGATGAGCCTTACATTCCACTCTGCCGAGGCCGGCCAGCTGCAACCCCTGCGGGAAAAAGCGGGTTTGTTGTATGAAAAAGCAAAAGCCTGGAAAGCCTCCGCCGTGCCCAAAGGCTACAATGCGGTTCAGACAGCCGACACGCTGAAACGGCTGGTCAAACAGTGCAAAGCGATCAAAAAGGCCGTAAAAGCCCAAAAAAGCGATGCCGAACTCACGGCGATGATCACTACGGCACACGATATTTTCCATGAGATCATGGAGAAGTGCAGAGAATAGAAGGTTGAGCGGGTTTAACGGGTTGAGCGGGTTTAACGGGTTTAACGGGTTTAACGGGTTTAACGGGTTTAACGGGTAAGGATACCCTTGGCATCCTTACCGGGGAAGGCCAAGGGAATACTAACCCGCTCAACCCGCTCAACCCGCT
>JAKLJF010000809.1 GCA_023151335.1 Thermoanaerobaculia bacterium
CGAAGGAGAAGCCTGAAAGTACCGGAAGCGCTGATCTACGAGATCGTAGATGGGAGGCCGATTTATTATAAAGGCTATAAAGATGTAATTAATGGAAAACAACAATTAGAATCTGTTATGGCTGATAGTACCCTTCAAACTTGGCTAAAAACGAATCTCGGTTTCCTGCTTATGCAATTACTGAAAAGCAAAGGCTACGAAATCATGTCTGGAAAATTGGGGATATTAACGACTTGGGGAAATCGCCGTGGTGCAGATGTCAGCATTTTTCGCGAAGATGCGCTCGTTTTGGATGCGCACTATTCTAAAACAGCCCCGGAAGTAATTATCGAAATTGATATTCAAGCCGAGTTGGAAGATGAGGATGAAATGAATTACATAGCAAGCAAAATCAACGATTATCACCGTTTTGGGGTTAAAAGGGTGATTTGGATATTTACTTCTATAAAAAAAATTACGGTTGCAGAATCTGGAAAACCCTGGATGACGTACGACTGGAATGAAAATATTGAAACGTTGGAGGGCGCGACCTTTAACCTGGAAAAAATGCTTGCGGCGAAACAATCAAAGAAAGCCTGATTCAAACATTTGCTGGCACTGCTAACGCTGTGGACGAATAAGACTCTTTTGAGTCCGGGATTTTTCCAAACCAGTTTTTTAGCAATACCATTTGGATAACGTCCGACTCCCCCCGGTGCCGGAACGCCCCGTGCACATAATCCGCCTCGTAATCCGCCGCGTATTGCCGGTGGTTCTCGGCAATGTGGCGGATGCCGTCCAGAATATACTGCAACTCTTCGTCGGTCATGGTCGGGTGCAGGGAAAGCCGGATCCAGCCCGGTTTTTCGCTCAGGTCTCCGGCATCTATTTTTGTGACGATTTCACAGGAACGCTCCTGTGAAATGCCGAACAGAAAGTGCCCGTAGGTACCCGCGCAGGCGCAGCCGCCGCGCACCTGGATACCGAACAGGTCGTTGAGCATTTTTACGGCCAGGTTGTAGTGCAGGTCTTTGAGCGTAAACGAAATGACGCCCAGCCGCTCGCGGGCCTGTGGTTCGAGAAGAGCCAAACCGGGTATTTGATCAAAAGTACGCCAGACCTGTTCCAGCAACTCGTGTTCGCGTTCGAGCATATTGGCCACGCCCATTTCTTCCTTCAGGCGGATGGCCAGGGCGGCGCGGATGGTTTGCAGGATGGGTGGGGTGCCGCCATCTTCGCGGGCTTCGATGTCTTCCAGATAGTGGTGGCCGCCCCAGGGGTTGGTCCAGAGCACGGTGCCGCCGCCGGGGTTGTCGGGGATGCGGTTGTGGTACAGGGCCCGGTTGAACACCAGCACGCCCGGCGCCCCGGGGCCGCCGAGGAATTTGTGGGGCGAAAAATAAATGGCGTCGAGTTGTTGCAGCGGGTTGGCGGGGTGCATATTGATGTCGATATACGGCGCCGTGCAGGCGAAATCGACAAAACAATAGCCGCCATGCCGATGCATCAGTTCGGCAATGTCGTAGTAGGGTGTCAGGATGCCCGTCACGTTACTGCCGGAGGTGATAGCGGCGATTTTGAGCGGCCGGTCGCGGTATTGGCGCAGCAGGGCTTCCAGTTCGATCAGGTTGACCTGGCCCTTTTCATCGGGCCGGACGATCACCAGATCGCAGATGGTTTCCAGCCAGCTGGTCTGGTTGCTGTGGTGCTCCATGTGGGTGCAGAACACGATGGGCCGTTCTTCGGGACGCAGTTGCAAGCGTTCGTGAAACTGCTCATGGATGCGCAGGCCCAGCATACGCTGAAGTTTGTTCACCACGCCCGTCATGCCCGAATAGGCCGCCACCAGCACATCCTGTTCGTTGGCGCCCACGTGTTGTTTGATGATCTGCTGCGCGCGGTGATAGGCGCGCGTCATCAGGCTGCCGGTAAAGTTGGTTTCCGTGTGCGTGTTGGCCATGTACGGACCGATCTCCCGGCTGATGCGCTCATCAACAGGCCCGTACAGCCGGCCGCTGGCGATCCAGTCGGCATACACCAGCGGCTTTTCGCCGTAAGGCGTTTGAATGTGGTAATCAATACCCGTGATGTTGCGGCGGAAAGGGAGGAAGTATTGTTCCAGGCGTGTCATGATGCGTTACGATGAAACGGGAAAAGATGGGTGCAAGGTAGGAAGGATTGAGGAAAATCGACTTTCGCGAATATTTTGTGTACACTACCCTTCAAAAAAACACCCGGAGCCCTCGAAGCGGTTATCCTGCGCGCCCTACCGGCGCCGGGCGTTCGACAGGCTTGCGGCGCGTTGATTTTCAGCCACTCGCTTCGCTCATAAGTAAAGCCGGTATGGACTCCCGACTAACTACGGGACGAAGACCAGGCGGAAGCCTATGTTGTAGGAGCGGTAGCCGGGATAGTTCCTGTTGCGGTACGCCAACCGGCAGTACTTCGAGGTGAGGCCCAACTCCCGCCGCGGACAACGCGGTCCGAACCGGTGTCAGGGCCTGACGGGTCCTCCACCGTGCCCTTACCGTGACACACGTTGTAATAGTTTTTGTCAAACCAATCTCCGCACCATTCCCACACGTTGCCAGTAATCAAATATTGAACGGATTCAAAATGGTGAGGGTTGCTTCAATGACCAAGCCATCTTGCATATCTTCAGAATACAACACGCGACAACCACTACTCAGGGCCACTGTTACAATCAAGCTATCGTACCAACCAAGCTGATATCGCTGCCTAAGATCGAGCGCGCGGAACGAAAAATCGCTTGTCATCGGCAGATTTTCGGTAAGCAAAAGGATTTGCTTAAGGAATTCCCGAACCTCATTTTCCGG
>JAKLJF010000080.1:0-6282 GCA_023151335.1 Thermoanaerobaculia bacterium
CCTGTCATTGAAGTTTGGAAAGACGGACAAAAACTGGATCTGTGATCTGACACCTCCGACGCGGGAGGAGATGTCAGCTCAGAACGGCAGTTCCCCGTAATCATCGTCGTCATCGTCGTCGTACCATTCGAAGTCTTCGAAATCCTCGGGCGAGGGTTCAGGGGCTTCGTCGGCCATGTCGAGGCCGCGGCGGGGGTCATAAAAATAGAGCCAGGCAAGCGAATCATCGGCGGTGAACTGTTGCCAGCGTTCGGTGCGCACGTCTATGTCCCAGGGCGGCAGGTCGCATTGGGTATCGTCGAGCCAGCGGCGGAGTTCTTCCAGGGGGGATGGCCGCCAATCGGCGGCTTCGTCGAGGTCGCGGGCGCTTTCCCACACTTCGAGGTCGTGGCGGGCGCAGGCGTCGAGTTCGTCGCACCAGCACTGGCTCCGGTCGCTGAACGGGCATAAACCATCGGCGCGCCGGTCGCAGAAATTGATTTCGGCGCCGAATTCGTGGTTGTATCGCACGGTATCCTGTTCCATCCTTTCGACCATGATGGTGTACCGGCGCCGGGCAGTGAGCCTGGGCGGACATTCCCATCTGATGCTCCAGGCCCGCCACAGGTTTTCGATGGCCGTGAGCAGTGCCGTGATCTGATCTTTGGTGAGCCTTTCGGAAGGCGGGAAAATACCAGGGGGCAAGCCGAACAATTCCCGCAGGCATACAAAACGCGACTGATAGGCCGGACCTTCCCGTTCCTCTTCGTCGAACGGGTGCCGGAAACGGTAGGTGCTTGCCACCGGCGCATTGCGCGTGGCCGTTTCCAGGTCGGCTAACAAATGTGTCAGATAGCGTTGCATGGTGCGCTCCAAAGTTGTGCAATAAAAATCAATTCTCCGAAATTTTTTATCAGAAAAAAAAGTGGTTGTGCTATTTGGACATCACAGGGGCACAGCGGTTACCTTTGCCCGCATGTCCTGTTTTTTGCGTATTACCCTGTTTTTCTGGCTGTTGAGCTGGCTGCTGCAGGCTTGCGGCAGCACCCGCCCCAAGGGGGTTTTTGATCCGAAGCAATCGCCGCCATCGCCCGATTACGCCGATTTGCGCCATTGGGCCGCGCATCCGCTGAAAGCCGATCCCGCCGACCGGACTCCCCGGCAGGATCAGCTTGCCCGGCAGGACAGCGCCGCCACGGACGTATTTTTTTTGTATCCCACGTCCTATTTCGGGTTCCGGCGCAAAAAGCAAAACTGGAATGCCGCCCTCGATGATGCCGCGGTGAATAAACGTACCGACAGTACCAGCATCCTCTATCAGGCCACTATTTTCAATGGCGCCGGCCGGGTGTTTGCCCCGCGTTACCGGCAAACGCACCTGCACGGTTTTTTTACCCGGGATAAAAAATCGGCCGACCAGTCGCTCGACCTGTCCTACGCCGACGTACGGGCGGCTTTCCTGTATTACCTCGAACACTGGAACGGTGGCCGGCCCTTCATCATCGCCGGGCACAGCCAGGGCGGCCGGCACGGCATGTTCCTGCTGCGCGAGCTGATCGAAAATACGCCGCTCGAAAACCGCCTGGTGGCCGCGTACATCGTCGGCTGGCCGGTAAAAAACGGATTTTTTAAACGCCTGAAACCCTGCCAGTCGCCGGCGGAGACCGGTTGTTTTTGCAGCTGGCGTACCTGGGAGCGGCATTATGGTCTTAAAAATGGTTTTGAAACCGACGTGATCTGCACCAACCCCATACTTTGGACCACCGAGGAAGGCCGCTACGCCGCCAAATCGCTGCACCGAGGCGCCGTGTTGCGGAAATTCAACGTCGTGTTCCCCAACCTGTGCGATGCAGAGGTGCACAAGGGCATTTTGCTGTGCAGCAAACCCAAATTCCCCGGCAGTTTCTTTTTCCGGCGGAAAAATTACCATATCGGCGATTTGAACCTGTACTATTACAATGTGCGGGATAACGCCGTGGAACGGGTACGGGCGTTTGGGGAGCGGCGGTGAAACGCCTACTCCGGCAAATAAATCACCTCCCCTTCCACCGCCACGGCAGCCTCAAAAGAAAACTGCCTGTTACTGACGGCCCGGCCCAGTTGTTGCCGAATCTGTTCATCGGTATGGGCAGGATCGTGGTGGAAAAACAACACTTTTTTCACCGCGGTGATTTCGGCAAACTGCAGGGCCTGTTCCATTGTGCTGTGCCCCCAGCCGACACGGGGCGCATACTCTTCCGGCGTGTACTGACCGTCGTGTATCAGCAGGTCGGCGCCGAGGGCCAGCCCATAGCCGGAAGTCCATTCCGGTTCGTTCGGAAAATGCGCCGCGCCGAGCGCCGGCTCGTGATCGGGAATGTAGGTTAAGGTCGACCTGCCGTTTTCCATTCGGAAACCGATGGTTGGGCCCGGATGGCAGATATAGGCAGACTTAATGTGGAAAGGGCCGATATCGAAAGCGCTTTCGTTTATTTCGTACACGTTGGGCTGGCTGGGCAAATCCTGCAGCCGGATGGGGAAAAGCGGCGGCGACAGGTATCGCTGCAAACGGGTAAAAAGGCTTTCCTTGTATCCGGTGGGCCCCCAGATGTTTACGCGAATTTTCGGGTTGTACAGGGGCATAAAAAAGCCCAGCCCCATGATATGATCCAGGTGCAGGTGGGTGAGCAGTATGTCGACGCGGGTAATGCCCGGCGGAAAATGCTGGCCCAGGCGCCGGATGCCGGAACCCGCGTCGAGCACGACAAGGGTGTCGCCCTGCATCACCGAAACGCAGGAAGTGTTCCCGCCATAGAGGTTGTTTTCGGGGCTTGGCGCCGGCAGGGAACCGCGCGTACCCCATATCGTGATTTTCATGGCGCCTCGGTTTTCCAAAAAATAGCCACCGCCCCCAGAAAGCGGTCGGGCCGACCGATCAGGGGATAGGCCGTGACCGAAATTTCATTTTTTTGGCCCTCCAGGCTTTCAATCCAGAAGGTGCCGTGTTCGGGCCGCCGGTGGGTCAGGGTTTTGACGAGCGGCAGGTCTTCCGGGCGCAAACGGTTTCCGTTCCCGTCGAATGGCCTGAAAATCGTCGACCATTCTTCCACGGGCATCCTGCCGGTTTCCTCGTAGCGTTTGCCGAGCAGTTCCTCTGCCGGTTCGTTGTAAAAAAGCAGATTCCCTTCCGGGTCGGTGAGGAAAACCGGGATGGTAAGGCAATCGGCCAGCTGCCGGGTTAGGATGATCTCGATGTGGTTGGTGGCCATAGGTTGGGTTTTGAGCGGGAAAAGTAAGGCATTTATAACGAATCAGGCACATTGTATGATAGATACTCCATGCTTTTCAGGTTCCCGGTACTCAAAATTCGTCGGCAGCCGTTGAAAACTGGGCTGTTGCTTCGGCGCCGCTGCATCTTTCAGGCCATTTTCTTTTGCTTTCAGGGTTTCGTCCGTTACACATTTCATCATCCGTCCGATGATGTCTTACTGATCCTGTTCATCCGGCTCCTCATCCGCTTCCTCATCCAGCTCATCCGCCTCCTTCCCTTTCCGTATCTCCACCACCGGGTTTTCCGAGGTCCCGGTAATGGTCATCGGTATACCCAGCAGGCCGAAAGGCGGCAAACCCAGCCGGAAGCGCAGGTTCAGCCGGCCGTCGAGAGAGGCCTGCCCTTCTATACGCGGGCGGAAACCGTGTACGCGCATTTTTGTGCGTTCGATAGTAATAATATTATTGGCAATAGACGATTTCATCACCACGGCCTTCAGGTCAGGGTCGTTCACCTGGTCGTGGCCGGTGGCTTTGCTCACGGCGCCGAAAATTTTCAGGCCTTTTACTTTTACCTGCGCCAGTTTGACGACCCCCTGGCCTTTGATACTCGGATAAACGGGTTCCATACGCTCGTTGAGGCGCCCTTCCAGTTGATATTCCAGCGAAATGATCCCCTGGGCTTTTTCGGCGGCGCCGGCGATTTCGCGGAACACGGGGATTTCCCGGTAGGCCCGCTGCACGTCGAACGAGTCGGCTTTGGCGGAGAAAGTAAAACGGGCCCTGCGCGGGTTCTGGGGCGTATAGCTGCCCTCGAACGCGAAGCCGGCCCCGGCCATGTTGAATTTCGTTTTTTGCAATTGCAGGCTACCGTTTTGCATGATCACCTGCCCGCCGAAGTTTTGAAGTTTGGTCTGCCCGTACAGGATTTCGTTTATCGAAGCCTCCAGCGCGAGGTCCATGTCTTTGGGCAGGAGCACGACGCCTTTGGCAGCGGACTGTTTCGGCGTTTTGGCCGGCGGAGCCGCGCTTGCCGGCGAGCTCAGAGCCATGAAGTCGTCGACCACCAGCCGCGGGCAGGCCACAGACAGTTGCCCTTTCAGCGTACTGCCGCCCATGGTATGGCCGATGAAGTTTTGGGCGTAGCCGTTCAGGGTAAATTCGTTTTTGCGGTAGCGCAGCACGGTATTGCTGAGCCAGGCTTTATCCTCCTCGAAGCGCAGGGTGGCGGCGGGCACGAAGAACGGCTCGGGATAGTCGGCGCTGCGCAGTTCCACGTTTTTGAGCCGGAGCATGCCCTTGTGCCGGATACGGTCGTAGCGGCCGTTGCGGGCGTCGGCCTCGCTGCCCTGCGCCTCCAGGTTGGCCTGGAGCAGGCCCACGATATCGTAGCCTTCCACGGCGAACACTTTATAGAGCCGGCCCAGGTCGAGCGTGCCGTTGGCGGCGATGCGGTAGCGCAGGTCGTCGGGGTTTGTCAGCTCGGCTGTCAGGGTGAACGGCTGCTGTTCAAACAGAAAAGCGAGCGGCTGTACCTGCACGGCCAGGTCGCGGTATGTACCGCTTTTGCCACTGATGTTGAGGTTAATTTGCAGGTTTTCAATGGGTTTTGGGTAATATGGCGTTTGCAGAAAACCGCCGTCCAGTTGCAGCGCGCCGCTGACGACAGGCAATATTTTCCGCTCCAGGTCGAGCGTGCCGTTGGCCTGTACATCGGCTTTCAGGGCGCCCCGGAACACATAATCTTTAATGGGAACGGCCCTGGCCAGGTCTTCCAGTTTCAGGTCGGCTTTCACCCGGGCTTGTATGGCGCTTTTTTCCAGGCCTTTCAGGGCCAGGCGGCCCGTGGCGTGGCCCGGGCCCAGGACGAAATGGAAGGTATCGAGTGCAAGGGAAATATCCCGCAGTTGGCCCGTGGCGCAATCCGAGCGGATCTGCGCAGCGATATTTTGTACCGGTATCTCAAAATCCCGGAGTTTAAAATGGCCCTGTTGCAGGCTGGCCTCCAGGCGATAGGCCGGGATGGCAGTGATAACGGTATCGGTGCGGGTTTTGCCGCGTCGGACGGCGGTGCGGTAGTACCCCTCGGCGTGGAAATCCAGATCCAGCCGTCCGTGCAGTTCGGCGGCGGTGAGTTGCAGGGCGCTCGCGAACATGGACAGGTCGAGCCGGCTTTGCGCTTCGGTTTTGATATAGGGTTGATCGATCCCCCGGACGTAGAGCGTGGCGCGGGTGGGTTCGCCGTTCATCGCGAAACGGAGCGTGTCCACCGACAGGGACAAGCTGTCGGGGTTCAACCTGGGGATGTGTGCCCTGGCATTTATAAAAAAGTGTTCAAGGGGTGCAGGCGCCTGGTTGTGCTGAATGAAGCCGTCGCGTACCCACAGCCGCATGTCGAGGTCGGGGGCTTCTCCGGTAGCGGCGCGGTAGGGGCCTTTGAGGGTAACGACGATCTGCGACCGGCCGCCGAATTTCGTATCGGCAAACCACTGGTCGTATTCGGGCGGCAGGGCAGAGAAGATATTGCCGAAGTCGGTAGTGCCCGACACCACGTTCAGGTCGATGTCGTAGCCGTCTTTCAGGATGGCCATGCTGCCGAAAAAATCGACGGGCAGGCGGTTGATGAGCAGTTTGTCTTTGTGAAACTGGAACGACAACGAGGCGGTGTTGATACCGGTGACGAGTTCCGCCTCCAGTTTGCGTTTCAGAAAATAGGGGGTTCCGTCGTAGATAAAATCGAAGCTGGCCGCGCGGATGTTTGATTGCAGGTCGAACTGGCTTTTGGCGAGGTCGCCGCGGCCTTCGTAGTAAAACTCCCGGGCCTCGATCAGCATAGGCAGCGAGCGGTCGTGGTAGGTGATTTGGCAGTTATTGATGAACACGCCGGCAATTTCCAGGCGGGTGTTGCTGCTGTCGGCCCGGGTGTCGTCTTTGGGTTGGGCCCGGTAGATGTTGTAGTTGGCGCGGCCCAGGGTATCCGCCTGCATGTTGATGCGGGCGTTGTCGAGGTAGAAGGAATGTATGTCGAGGGTTTTGCGGAAGAGGGAAAACACG
>JAKLJF010000080.1:6292-12537 GCA_023151335.1 Thermoanaerobaculia bacterium
TCGAGGCCGAAGCCGAGCGCTTCGCCGGCCAGCAGGGTGTCTTTTTCAAAAGGCGCCGCGCCGGTCAGCGAGAAGTCGTGCATGGTCAGCGTGAGGGCCGGGAAATGCTGAAAGAAAGACAACCGGGCTTCGGAAAAATTCAGTTCGCCGTCGATGTGGGCGTTCACCCACTGTTTGATCTGTTTCGCCGCGGTGCCGGGAAAGACGATGGGCCACAGATACATCAGCAGGAGGATACTGCCGATGGTGAGGCCGGTGTATTTTGCGATGCGAAGGAGAAATTTCTTCATACGGGAGGATTGCTACACAGGGACCTCCTGTTTTAAACTTTCCGACACCAGATCGAGGCTTTCCCGGTTGTCGGACAGAATGATCAAAATATCTTTCGGTTGGATTTCGGTAGAGCCGTTCGGCATGATGTAGGTATCGCCTCTTTTTATCATGGCAATAACGGCGGTTTGAGGGAATGCAAGGTCTACAATTTTTTTACGCGCGGCATATCCGTTTTCCTGAATTTCAATTTCTGTCTTGATTTTTTTGGGAGTGTCGGACAGGAATACATCCGTCGGTTTTTTGGGCTTTGCGCTCACAGGCAGGGCCACGTGCAGCCATTTGGCCACCAGCGGCAAAGTGGTGCCCTGGATCAGCACCGAGGTGAGGGAAATAAAAAATACAATGTTGAAGATCATGTCCGCTTTTTCAATCCCGGCAATCAGCGGGTAGGTGGCAAACACTACCGGTACGGCGCCCCGAAGCCCTACCCAGGAAATATACCAGCGGCGCCGGGTTTTCATTTTAAACGGTATCAGACCAATAAATACGCTTAAAGGCCGGGCAACGAAAATCAGGAACAGCGAAATGAGCAGACCGATACCAATCACAGGCACGATATGCGAAGGAAACACCAGCAGCCCAAGCGTCAGAAACAGCACGATCTGCATCAGCCAGGCCAGCCCGTCGAACATTTTCAGGATGGTTTTTTTATGGATCAGGTCCTGGTTGCCCAGATACACCGCGCACAGATAAATCGCCAGGAATCCGTTGCCGCCGATCAGGTCGGTTCCTGTAAATGTAATGAACATTAAAGCGATGACCAGAACGGAGTACAGCCCTTCGTAGTCGAGCCGGATTTTGTTGATGATCTCTTTGCTGATATAACCCGATACCATACCGGCCACACCGCCGATGAGCATTTGTTTGAGAAAAAAAGGAATGGCCGACAGCGGGTTTTGATCCTGGTTGACCACCAGCCCCAGAAACACGAGCGTCAGCACGTAGGCCATGGGGTCGTTGCTGCCGCTTTCCAGTTCGAGCGTGGGGCGCAGGTTGCTTTTCAAGGCCAGGCTTTTGGACCGGAGTATGGAAAAAACAGCCGCCGCGTCGGTCGATGAAACGATGGAACCCAGGAGCAGTCCTTCGTAAATGGTAAAATCCGTAACTGCCCAGATAAAGGTGCCCAAAATAACGGCAGTCAGCAGCACGCCGAACGTGGAAAGGGTAATGCCTTGCCACAATACGGGTTTGATGGACTCCCAGTTAGTGTCCAAACCGCCCGAAAAAAGAATAAAATTGAGACACACCACACCGATAAACTGTGCAATTTTAGGATCGTCGAAATAAATGCCGCCAATTCCTTCGGAACCGGCCAGCATGCCGATACTCAGGAAAAGCACCAGGGTGGGTATTCCGAAGCGGTGGGTCGTGCGGCCGGCTATAATGCTGATGAACAGCAAAACAGAGCCTATAAAAAGAAAATTTTCGATGGATAAATTCATGATCAGTCGATTAATTCGATAATGGTTTTTTCTATACCTACGGATTCCTCTTTATCCATCTGAAATTTTGTCTCCCGCATGGTTTCGATGAATACCGGCACGCCGGGAAAATAAAAATAGGCATACCGGTTGTCGTCCCGGATGCTTATATCCGCGTTCTTTAGTTCTTCATCCAAATTTTCACCGGTAATCCCCATTTTCCGATATGCACTTGTTAACAGGACTTTCGCCTGCTCCGGATCCATTTGGGCCTGATTGATCAATACGCAGTATTCCGATTCAAAATCGACTTCCTCTACAAACAGGATACCCCGGCCTTTAACAGGGTCGCCGCCAAAAATATGCGGATATTCCTCCTGGTATTCCAGGGTATCCGTAGTGGATATTTCAATGCCCAGGGGAAAATGAAAATATTGCAGTTCCTTAAAAACAACGCCCTCGATACTCTGCCGCGAACTGAAAGATTCGATCATGGGCGCCATAACTGCCGTCAGTTTTTCTTTTTCTGCCCCGCTGTTTGTCTCAATGAGCGCATCGAAAACATCCTTCATCATTTTGCCGTATTCCTCCCAATTTTCAATGGCTACGAACTCCCCGGTTTCCGTCGTGGTGTAAATGATTTCGGTTCGTTTACATTCCGGATATTTTTCCAGGAGTTTTTCCGGAATCTCGTAGGTGTTGACAAGGTTGTTTTCGAAGGTCCATTTGATCTTGTACGATTTCTCCGTGGAGTCGATGACCTCAAAATTGGCGATGTACTGCGTGGAGTCATTTTTAACCAGTTTGTCGTCCTTCCATTTCTGTTTAACCTTGGTTACCTTAAAGTTGTAAGAATCGCCGGTCGACCAGTAGGCGACAAAAGGGACAGCGCTCGAGTCGGTCTGGGAGCGGAGATTAAAAACGCAGGCGGAAAACAAAAAAAGCAGCAAATTAAGTCTCATAGTATTATATTGAAAATGAACTTATAACAATTCAAGGCAACGATTTCCTGTCGCGCTTCGTTTCCCAAACATATTTATTTTCCGAAACTTATAATTCCATTTACATGAAAAAACAAATTCTTTACCTCGCGCTGCTTTCCATTCTTTTTACGCCTGCCTGCAAAAAAGGGTCCTGTATCCGCGGTGTCGTTCTGGATGCCAAAACGGGTGGGCCGGTATCAGGGGCGTCCGTACACTTACGGTATGAATACCAGGAAATGGGTTCCCTGCTAGATACCGAAGTGAGCGTCAGAACAAACCAATCTGGTGAATTTTCTTATTCAGCCGACGAAAAAAACAGCTACACTATTTCTGTTTGGGAGGTACTGCGGACCGGGTATTCGCCGGTTTTTACGCTTGAAAGCCAGGAAGGCGATTGCAGGGATGTCACCATAAAACTACCGCCTTTGGACGGCACTTTGAAATTGATGATCACCAATGAGACCGGTACGCACGATTCGATCTATGCAGGTGTGTTTAGCAAATGTCAGTACCAACCCTATTTTTACGGGGGAAATTCCTTCACCCAGCCGTTTCCGCTGACGCTTAAAAAAGGAGAAACGTACCTGAAATCGTTCGGCTGCTGTGTGGGCGATTCGAGCGCGGTCAGATGGCGGTTTACTAAAAATGACCCCTGGCTCCGTATCGATTCATTGTATGTACAGACGCCCGATACCGTGTTTTACGAGATAAAGTATTGATGAGGCTGGTAACACGTCGCAGTGGCTTTTTGCAGCGGCTAAACCGGAATTTTGATTAATGCTTTATCAACCGTCCAACATACTGGCCGGCCACAAAGAAATAACAGCCCGGCGGCCACGATCCAATTTCTATACGAACCGGCCCGGGTAAAGGCAAACTGTCATATTCCCCTATCTTACTGCCGAATGCATCGTAGACGCAAACCGCTTGGCCTTCGGGCAGGCTGATACTCACGGCCTGGCTTGCAGGATTAGGGAAAAGCCGCAGGCGAAACTCACCCTGATCGCCGGGTGCAGTGGTTGGCGTTGGAAACAAAATTTGTCGCCACAATCCGGAAGAGTTGCGATGGCCATATAAGAAATTGTCAATTGGGTACAAGGCAATGAAATCCGGAAGTCCGGGGTGATCAAACAGTTTCCAGGTGGCTCCAAAATCGCTGCTGACGAATATTCCAGACGTATTCATTGCCGCGTACCATTTTCCCTGTTTATCCGCGGCTATGCTTCTGATACTTTCACCGGTTGGAAGGCCGGAGGAGTTATGCCAGTGTGCCCCGGCGTCGGCAGAATACATCATTTGTTTCCCCATTAAAAAGAAATGCTCCCCCCGAGTAAAGGATTTGAAATAACCATCCTGCAAGCCGGTAGCCGTCCATGATTTGCCGCCGTTGTCTGAATAATAAACATCGTCCGGCGTACCCGCTTTTGTAATCCAGAGCCTGTCCTGGTAAATGAAATAATCTGTCAGTGGACCAGCATACATCCATTGCGGGGGCAATATGGTGTCGCAACTTGCGCCCCTGTCCGGGGTATAAAGGAGCGCGCGGGTGGTTCCATAGTTACAGTGAGCAAACAGGCTGTCGCCGTAATGTTTAAAGTTTTGAAGAACAAGTGCTTTGGACGGGGCCGGCAACAATACAGGTTTCCAGCTCAATCCTTTGTCGGTGCTGGAAAAAATGCCCGTATAGCCGATAATGAGCAGTGAATCGCCCCATTCGTGAAAATAATACGAAGCCGGTGCTCCAAGTTTTTCCCAGCTTTGGCAATTGTCATCGCTGCGGTGCAGGCCGGTTTCATTTAAGAGGAAAAACTGGTCTTTGTGAAATATGAAATCATATACTCCATACGATTGCCGCTTCTTGTTTTCTCCAGATACCTTTGCCATGCAAACCTGCCACCAATACGCCGCTGTCCGTTTGCACTAAATAAGCGAAAGGCAGTGGCGGTACCTGCTCTGCCTGCCAAACAGCGTTTTGGCTGTCGAGCCGATAAATACAATCGGTATCGTAGGCAAAAAGGGTATTATGGAACGGTGAAAAAAAGAAGTGATCCCTGCACGGGTCGGCAATTTTAGTAAAATTGGCGCCGCCGTCGAAAGACACATAAATGTCGTTACCATTGACGTGGCTTTTGACAACGCGACAATTTTCCTTTGCATAGAGCTCGTATTCATCATGCAGAAACGGATACTTTAACGGCTCCCAGCTTTGTCCGAAATCGGAGGAAGTCAGCCAATATGTAATGGGCGAACCGATATCGTCATTCAAATACATTTTGGCGATCAACAGGCTGCCGGCCACCGCGGTTATCCCTGACAGAAGAATATCGCCGGTACCGTTTCCGCCGACGTTCATTTTTTGCCAACCTGCCCCATTGTCGGCGGAACGGTATAAAAAATTGCCGTACAGTCCGTTATTGTGGAGTAAAAATAAATATTCACCCGCACCGAATACGGCCTGAATATCATATTGATGCAGCGTATCGTAGAAGACGGCTTGCCAGGTATCGCCGTTGTCCTTGCTTTTGAAAATGATTTCTTCGCTATCATCCGAAATATTTGAAAATTTCCTGTTGGAAATCGCCAGAAGCAATGAATCAGAAACCCACAGCCGTCTTGCTTCGAGCGAATCCGGCAACGTCCAGCGTTGCCAGCTCAGGCCCTGATCATCAGATAGGTAATTTCTGTTGGAACAATAGGTCCAAACGCGGTTGTTCTGTGTCATCAACTGTTGTACGTCACCTCCGGGTGGCATGGGGAGCGCTTCCCACTGAGCAAACAGCGATTGCGAAAACAGGGAAGTAAAACAAAGGAAAAGTTGGATTTTCATCGTTTGAAAAATATTTGTTTTACTAACGTATTAGTTTGCCAAATCGCTGTGCATGGTCCGGTATGATACAATAATTCAAGGCAACCGCTTCCTGTCGTACATCGTTTACTGAGCCCTATTGCCGGCTGCTGACCATAAAATATAATGGATAAAGTTTTTGGTGAGTTCTTCATGAGGATTTGCAGCCAACAGCGCGGTGGCTGCTATTGTCAGCATGACGGTGAGCATTTATTTTTCATCATAAACTTAATTTTAATGACCATTTGCCGGGTAATTTAAGTCATTTCCGGGAAACTGCATCTTCACCAGATTCTGTTTTTTACCTTTGGGCTTCCCCAATGAAGCTTGCGCCAGGCAAACCGGGATCAGTATTTTTCGATTTTTCACCAAGCCGTCTATGGAACAGCAGCAACCATTGGAAAACGCTTCCCCCAACATCCTGCTCGCCCAACAAATCGCCCGCCAACTGCTCGAACATGGCCTGATCGCCGCGGACAATTTAGCGTTTTTCGTCCGGCGCCTCGCAGAGGGCCAGCTGCGCGAGGCAGATTGGCGGGCGGCGCTTTCCTCACTATCCCAAAAGGCAATGCCGTTGCCATAATACTACTTTGACACGTTAAAAAAGTGTGCGGTTTACTTCATTTTAATTCCCGATACCGCCGAGGCTCGGCGGTATCGGGA
>JAKLJF010000810.1 GCA_023151335.1 Thermoanaerobaculia bacterium
TGGTCTATGGCGCGGGGCGGTTTTTTCGCGCTTAATTTGTTCGGAAGGCAGGGCTTCGATCCGGCGGCGAATAGCGCGGGTTACTTCCGCCCATGCCTTGTCCGTGTTTTTCCAATGGTCGAGATCGGTGACAGCCACGCCACCGGGCGGCAAAACTTGCAGTTTTTTTATCTCGGCGTATGCCTCCCAGTCGCAGTCGCGCCCGATAATGGGAATAATGATGGCTTCGCCGCGTTCGAGTTTTTGCAACGCAGTAACGAATTCCTCCTCGCGGATATAGTTGGAGTTGAAAAAATCCGCAGAGATCAGCATAAGAAAGAGCTCGGCCTCGAGCAACTGCTTTTTGATGGTCGAATCCCACATTTCACCGGGCAATATCTCCTTGTCGCTCCAAAGCCGGATGAGACCGTTGTCGATCAGTGACTTGAGCTGGCGTTCGAGCGCAGAGCGAAGTTCCCGATCGGCAGAGGAGTAAATAATAAACGTTTTCAGTGGAGCCGGCATGGGCGGTTTTACCTTTGTGTCAGGGGAGCAAATATAAACGCTTCGCTGCCATTTTGCCCCGCTTTATCAACCTAGCCCCCCGTTTGATGGTCAAAAATTTGCCGGCCAGGCCGCACCGCGCCATATTTGCAGCATTGAACCGATACAGGCATTTACGATTGCGATCGGATCAATCTTAAACCGATTACAAAGCTATGTCACCGTGACAGATGACATTGATACACAACGCATCGCGTTTGCTGCGCGGCCTGCACCGGTAAGTTAAATACTAAAAAATGCTCCGTTTTACAGAAAACGCAGTCGTACAAAAACTCGACGGCCGTGAAAAAACCTGGCCCATCCCCGAACTGCTCGAAAACCCCGAGCCGCTGGCCGGGGCGCCGCTCGCCGAACGCAATGCGGCCATGCAGCAGGTGGTCGATATGGCTGCGGAAATATTCGGCGACCTATCGGAAACCGCCCGCCTGCGTTATGACTTTTGGAAACAATTGAAACCCCAGCGTGTCGGGACTCAACAATTCAAGTACACCACGAAAGTTGTTGACACCTATCACTGGCAACTGACTATCAACTCAGAAGGGCTGTTTTACACAGACATCTCGGGCGAGTTCGATCCGACACCCGGCAAGGTCACGGAGCAACTGTTCAGCGATTTTTGGTTTTACGGCCCCTGCCGGCCGCTGCCCGATTTGCATACCCGGAAGATGCTCGTGGCCGCCATACGCAACGCGTTCCTGCAGGCGGGCAGCCCCGCCTCATACAAGCATTTTACGCTGTTCGAGTATCCGGCGCCCTCCGAAACCCTGATGCGCTGGGAGGAAGGCAATGAGAAGGCAAGCGACTTCGTCATCGTCCGCCCTTATGGCATCGAAACAGGCAGGAAGAACTGGTACGACGGCCTGGTTTACCTGAAATTTCTTTCATTTGAACAATTTCTGCACCTGCCGGAAACATACACCGGCAGGGAGATCAGCCCCGCGATCCGCGGTGAAATAGAGCAATTTCTCCGGCCGCATACCGCGCCGCGGCCCACGGTACACGACCGGCCGCGCGAGCAACCGGGGCCGTTTTTCAGCAGGGACGAGCATTATTCGGAAAGAGAATAAAGCGGCAAACGCAACGCCCCGACAGATAAAATTTTATTAAAGGATCTTAATTGGGAGGATGCCGCCGCCAACGACTCCGATTGCCGGCATTCTCTCGAAAAAGTGACCAAAATCGTTTTAAAAAAATGAAAATAGCACTCGCCCTCGCGGCCCTCGCTTTACTGGCTTTCTACCTGTTTTCAACGCTGAAAAACAAGGGAGAGGCCGCAAAAAATGTCGAAAAAACCATATCATACGGTCCTTTCACGATACATGTGAAGGCCAGTACGGGCAAGGGTTTCAACATCAACTACGGCATAAGCACATACACTAACGTCGCTTATGCCATCTCATACGCGGGAAAACCGGTGGCCTTTCCCGGCGCCCTGCAAAACAACACCGGTTTGCCGTTTTTGTGGAAGGTGTATGCCCTGCCCGGCGCGCCCGAACCAACCCTCATAGCGGGCAGCCAAAGTTTGTACCGGGTTTCCCTGAAAAACGGCGCGCCCCTCGTCGAACCGCTGCTGGAACAAGGTTATGATTTCGCGTCCCTGCAATTTTTGGACAAGGAAAACGGGCAACCAGGCGCATATACCGAGGTGTTTGCCAAAAGCGATACGGACAACCTGGACCAAATTGACAGCCTCGAAGGCGGGCGTTTTTTAATGGTCAGCGAACACGCCGTACTCGACGTGCAGACCGGCCGGATCTGGCAGTTCAACGTCGGCAACGAGGCTGTGGAAAACTATTCGTTTCCCGCTCCGCACGGCGCTCTGGCTTTTTCGCCCGATCAAAAAAGTATCGTTTTCCGGGCACAATTCCAGGCATGGAACACGCCGGATGAGGAACTGCCCGACTCCGAACACGCGCTTGTGGCGTTCGATTACGAAAAAAACATGGGCTATGCCGTCAAATTCGACGACACCGACACACGTCTGACCAATATCCAAAACGCCGGTTTCCAGTGGTTCGAACGCTATTTTGAATGGCAAAAAACGCCGGACGGCTACCGCCTGCAACTCCGGAAACTCGAAAAACTGCCCCACTGGAGCGGCCAGTACGACCCGCGGGACAATTACTACACCCTTTACCCCGTAAAACCGGGCATGCTGCCCGTCTTTCTTGACTTCGTTTTGAATCAAATGGGCTGGTCAAAATCCAACATCGTCAGAGACGAAACACACGAGTACACCGGTCGTTGCCTCGACCTCGTT
>JAKLJF010000811.1 GCA_023151335.1 Thermoanaerobaculia bacterium
TTACCCTATGTAGGCTCTAAGCAAATGTTGGAAGAACCTTCCATCGCAGTATATTATTATGCTTATTTGACGCTGTTAAACCCTCAGGAGGAAAAATACTTTGATGAGTTAGTTAAGTTAATTGAAAAAGTTGGAGAGCTTTTTGAGCCGAGCGAAGCCCGTACCCTTTACATTGCGGCAATCAATTATTGTGTTCCTAAAATTAACCAAGGGCAACTTGAATTTGCCAGGCGAGCTTTCATGCTATACCAAATCGGGTTGGAGACGGAAATTTTGATCGAAAACAATCAAATTTCTCGATATACTTTTGGGAATGCCGTGGCGTTTGCACTAAAAATTGGTGAATTTGACTGGGCGTACCAGTTTATTGAAAAGTTTCAGCATCTATTGGATGAAAAGCAACGCAACAGCGTAGTTAACTTTAATTTGTCCCGTTTATATTTTGAAAAGGGCGACTACGACCAGGCACAACGTTTGTTGACCCGGTTCGAATATGACGACATGCTGTTTAATATCATCGCTAAAACCATGTTGCTAAAAATCTACTACGAAATCAGCGAGTTGGACGCCTTTGAGTCATTACTGGAAAGTTTGCGCATTTATCTGAAACGCAAAGAAGCTCTGGACCCTACCAGAAAAACTGCGTACAAGAATATGATCAGCCTGATGAAGAAATTACTGAACCTTAACCCGTATTCAAAAACACAAAAAGAACGCTTGTACAAATTGGTGCAGGAAACCCAGCCTTTGATGGAGCGTGATTGGTTGCTGAGGTGGTTGGAACATAATCGGTGATGGGAAAAAATTGCAAAATTCCCCGCTTTAATTACTCAAAGCGGGGAATCGAAAAAGAATTTTTCTAAACCAAAACAGGGCAATATTCCTACTTACAATATGACGTCTTCCACAATCACAAACCCATTCTTCGCCACGGCAAAGCGGTAAGTATCGCCGGTAGTCAGGTCAGAAACGGAGGCGCTGGTTAATGAAGTTTGGAAAGATTGTTCCTCCTGGAATGCCGTGAGGTTTGTCACCGTCACCGTGTAATTTCCGGTGCCGGACCAGGCGTCCCACGAAAGTTGGACGGAGGTTTCCGAGGTCGGGGTTACGGTGAGTTCCGGGTCGGAAAGGTATGGTCTGGCATTCGCGGGGGCCAGGAGAGTGGAGTGTACTGGTACGGCAGCCGCGGATAACAACCAGCATGCAGCCAGGAACGCTGCTCCGAAAAGCGGGATTCTGAAACGAGTAAGCATAAGTAAATCGGTTAAAGTGTGAAAAAATTTTCCCCGACTTTCGGGGAAAATTTTTTCACTTCAAAATATTTAACATATTAATTTAATGTAAAATTGGTTCGGGGAGAATGATTTAGGTATTGTAGTATAGTATGGTACGACCGAGTCACGGCTACGCATAGGGGCAGCGCCCCGGCGATATTTGTAGGCTTTGCGATACATGGATTGGTGTAAGGTGGAGCGCACCGGTCCCGAGGCATCGGGACGGTGCGCTCCACCTCCAAACGCGTTTTTAGCCTGTTTCTACAAATATTATCGAGGCTCTGCCCCTTTCTTAACCAGGTTCATGCTAATCCCCAGGTACAACTTTGTTGTCTGGTCTTAGGGGTACAACTTAGAGGCGCCAAAGGTGGTGAGCAAGGTAAAAAACACGGATTTCCAGGCGCCTGTTTTTTCGGCAAAAACGCGGCGCATTGCGTGCAATATCGCATAACAATAATTTATATGTGGCGGAATCCCTGTTTCCATACCAAGATTTCGCCATAAATAAATTTTATTTTCAGCCGAATCGCGGTCTAGAGACAGGATTCCTCCGGATATCCGCGTTTGAAGCAGGCAATAATCGTCCGACGAATTTGTCGTCGGACGAATAACGTCATAGCCTTATTAATGATAAAACTTCCCAAAGTCCCCGTTTCTTTGCGGGCCTTGAACCCAAACAGGCCACATTACATACACAAAAACCACGCGCCGTTTTGAAACGCTCGTACCTTGTCATTTTAGTTGTCGCCCTGGTGCTGTTCCTCGACCAGGCGCTGAAGTTTTATATCAAAACGCATTTTTGCTATAACCAGGACATGTCCATTATGGGGCTGGACTGGGCCCGGCTGCATTTCGTGGAAAACGAAGGCATGGCTTTCGGCATCACTTTCGGTTGGGAATACGGCAAATTGCTGCTGAGCCTGTTCCGCATCCTGATGGTGGCCGGCCTGATCTGGTACATCCGCCTGCTGCTGCGCGCCGACGCGCCCAACGGGTTTATCATCAGCGTGGGCCTGATCACGGCCGGCGCGCTCGGCAATATTATCGACAGCGCTTTTTACGGACTTATTTTTACCGACTCGCCTTACCACGATTGTATCCCGGCCCAGTTGGTCGCTTTCGGCGAAGGATACGGCACTTTTTTACACGGGAAGGTGGTGGACATGTTGTATTTCCCCATCACCTGGGTGCACGTACCCGACTGGCTGCCCTGGATCGGCGGAGAAGAATACCTGTTTTTCAGCCCGATCTTTAATATTGCCGACGCTTCCATTACCTGCGGGGTGCTGAGCATTCTGCTGTTCCAGCGCCATTTTTTCCGGGAAGGACTGACGCACCATCCGGAAGGCGATATAGAGCCGGAAGTGCCGGCGGAAGAAGTGGCAGTCGAAGCAGATGGCTCACCGGAAGATTACCGGCCTGTAAGTGAAAACCAGGAAACGCCTGCCGGCGATGATATTTCGGACAACGGGCATGGACCGGAGCAGCCTGGTGAGAAAAATCCGTGAAAATCCGTGTACAATCTGTG
>JAKLJF010000812.1 GCA_023151335.1 Thermoanaerobaculia bacterium
CTTGCCGCGGTATCGCATCATCGCCGTTATAGGGTATGCAGCCCGACAAAGGGCATAGACCCGTCCAGGGGCAAGGCAAATGAATTTCGGCCCCGGGAGCATGAGCAGGGAGGGAAGTGTTATGCATCAGATTGCAATGTTTGAGGTTTAGAAATATTTTACGATATCTCACCCCTTCACCACCTTCGCCACCGCCTCACCCTTCCCATTCATCACCCGCACCCAATACACCCCCGCCGGCAGGCCGCTCACCTCCACCGGCGTTTCAATCCCGCCGGACACGGCGGTTTCCAGCAGGGTTTTGCCGTTTATGTCGGTCAGGCGAAGCGTATAGGATTCGGATTGGCCGGCATTTATGCGTACGAAGAGCCGGTCGGTGACCGGATTCGGCGCAACTTGCACCGATACGCCGGCGCCTGGAATTTCCTGGGCTGCCGAGAGCGTATCGCAAGGTTGGCACAGCAGGCTGTCGCCAATCCATTTATACATCACCAGTTGTGAGGTTGAAGGCGTTGGGTGTTTGGCCCCCGCGCCCCAGCCTACTTTGGGAGAAAGAAACTCGGCAAACCAGAAAATCTCGGGGACTGTCTGGAAACTCCAGGTCTCTCCATTGTCTGTTGACAAGGCAGTATGGGTTGGCGAAGTAGCCCAATAAACCCCTCCTGAACCAGGCACGTACTCCAGGTCGATACGGATATTTGGCCAGTCTCCTACATCTATCGTGGCCCAGGTATTTCCACCGTCTTCTGTGCGCTTGAATTGCTCGGGAACAACATTGAAACCCAAATCCCTATCGGAAAATGCCAAACCGCACAGAGTGTCCCGATACGCAACCAACATAACCGGCCGGTTAGTCCAAAGCGGGGTGGAGGCATTCCAGGTCTTGCCGCGGTCGCCGGAATGAAACACCCTTTTAGTGGTGGGAAACCAGATATGGTCGCCGATCACGTCGAAAATGCCGCTGGAGGCCGCCAACATAATACCTTCATCTTCCGTATCAGGCAAGAGGGCTTTTTCCCAGGTATCCCCGCCGTCGCCGGTCACAAAGCAAATAATCCTCCAGCCCCCGGGATAGCCATCCGGATAAGGGACGGAAGCATTGTAGTGCTCTTCTCCCCAAACCACGCCTTCTTTCTGATTAAAAAAATGAATGCCCAACAACGAGGTGGTAAATTCGAAAGGTGGGGTTTTCCGAACCCAGGTATCGCCGCCGTCGGTTGTTCTGAAAATTTCGCAAGTATCATTGCCAAATGCTTCAAAGCGCACCACCCAGGCCGAGTTGGAATCCACTCCGCACAAATGAGCATTAAACCAATACTCACCGGCATCGTTTTCAACCGTAACGCCGTCAATTTCGCCCCAGGACCAGGTTTTACCTCCGTCCAGGGTTTTATAATAATACTTGTTTGTCAACGAGGTGGGGGGATAAACGGTATTGGCGATATTTATCTTGGGACTCCCCCATACGATATTTTCATCCACGACGCTGATGCCCCATCCGATGAAATTCAGGGAATCAGGAAGCGGCGGGTAAATGACCTGCCATTGGGCTTGCGCGTAGTTGATATTTCCCAAAGCAAAAAGAACGAGGAGGGTAAAGAGCCGTGTTTTCATGGTACTGCCGAATATGTTGTTAAGGTGACAGGACAAAAATGCGACCGGAGGTTTTTTTGCAGATAGTATAAATCTCCCAAATGCGAGGACAAATCTTGCATTTGGGGCGGAAAGGCCAATAAAAAGTTCGGGAAAAATATCGAAAGGTAAAAACGGGGTCTTAACGCAAGTTGAGCACCCACACGCCGTAACCCGGGTAAGATTTGGATTTTTGTTAATCCATTTGCAATATTGATTTGGATTTTTGATTTTTGCGTCAACTTTTTGACTTGGATATTTGCAAAATGTGTATTTGACCCGATTAATAGATACCGAATTGGACAACTGGCATTTGTCTGACAAGCGGAAACCTCTGATGCTGCGAGGCGCCAGGCAGGTGGGGAAATCGTCGACCGTTCGGCATCTTGCCCGGAATTTCACCCATTTTATTGAAATCAACTTCGATGAACAAGCTCAATATGGCAAGATATTCGAGCAACATAAAGACATTGGGGATATTTGTGAATTGATCGCGGCCGCTACCAATACGCCCATAATAGCCGGTAAAACATTGCTGTTTTTGGATGAAATCCAGGCCTGCCTGCCGGCCATTTCCGCGCTTCGCTATTTTTACGAAAAGGTACCAGAATTGCACGTCGTTGCGGCAGGTTCCTTGCTGGAGTTTGCACTGGATGACCTGCCCTCTTTTGGCGTAGGGCGTGTTCGGTCGATTTTTATGTACCCATTTTGTTTTGAAGAATTTTTAATGGCCTACCAGGAGGATTTATTGTTGCAAGCGCTGCAAAAGGCGACTCCTGAAAAGCCGCTGCCGGATGTTTTACACGACAAACTCAAGCGCTATTTGAAAAGATTCATGGTTGTAGGCGGCATGCCGGAGGTAGTGGGTGCTTATGTCACAAACAACGACATACTCGAGGCGCAGCGCGTGTTGGACGATTTGATGGTGTCGTTGGAAAGCGATTTCGCGAAGTATAAAAATCAGGCAGCCACAACCCGCATTCGCGAGGTATTTAATACCGTGGCGCATCAGACCGGTTCGAAATTTTCATATTCTTATCCGAATGCCACGATGAATAACACCCAGATAAAAGAAGTGCTCGAGTTGCTCCGGATGGCAGGCCTGGTCTATCCGGTGACGCATACCGCGGCCAACGGTATCCCCATCGGAGCGGAAGTCAACATCAAA
>JAKLJF010000813.1 GCA_023151335.1 Thermoanaerobaculia bacterium
ACGGCGTGAAACTGAGCGAAGCGCTCGGGCTCGATGAAAAAGGTATGGAGAAGGTGGCGTACACGACCGATTTGAGGCCGGCAGAAGTACACCTGGCGTTCCTCGATCCGGTGGTGTCAGGCGTTCACCACGCCGACCCCGAGACCTCGGGGGTCCAGCTGCTGCAAAGCCGCCCGAACCCATTCAGCGACCGCACCGCCATCGGCTTCGTGCTGCCGGAGGCCTGCGCGGCCCAGCTGCGCGTGTTCGACGTGAGCGGCCGCGAGCTGCTCCGCATCGACAAGTCGTACCCGGCAGGTTACAGTGAAGAGACGATCCGCCTCGACGGCTCTACCGGCGCCGGCGTGTTGTACTACGAACTGACCACGCCCTTCGGGACGGTTTCGAAGAAGATGGTGCGGGTGGAGAAATAGAAGTTTGAAGTTTGAAAGTTGCCCTTCCGGCGTGGTGGCGCGGGAAGGGCAACTTTTTTGGACGGAATGCAAAAAAAGACGGTAAATGCAGGGTAAATTGGGATCCTTGATGTTCCAATTGGCCTGAGTCAACCCCGCCCCCGACCACTTCTTAGGGTTTTTAGAGCAAATAATGCTGAATTAAAAACCTTAAGTCAACGGCATTGCCCTTCGGGGGCTGTCCCGCACCGGGAGTCGGGAACGGGAACACGGATGACGCCGGTTTTATCCGCGGATTTGCACGGATTTACCTTTTGATCACCCGGAACCGTTGTCCAAGGGCGCCCAGCCGCAGTTCCACCCAATACGTCCCTGCCGGGAAATCTGACAGGTTTACGGGTTCGTCTTCGCGTACTTCGCCTTCCCGCAACAAGCGCCCGAGGGTATCGAACAGCCGCAGCCGGGCCGGCGTCCCGCCCAGGCCGCGTATCCGGAAATGGTCGGTGGCGGGATTCGGCGAGAGGGTAGGGGCCCTGCCCGCGATCCGGACGCCGCGTATGGGAGAAAGGTGCTCGGTGCCGTCGAAATCGACCTGCCGCAGCCGGTAATAATGCAGACCCGGCGGCGGTTCGGGGTGCAGAAAAGTATAACGTTGGGTTTGCGCGGAAGTACCCGCGCCTGTCTGCCGGCCAATGGGATCGAAGCGTATGCCATCGGTACCGTGTTCGATCTGGAAATAGTCGTTCGCGGTTTCGCTTTCCGTTTGCCAGCGCAGCCACACGCCTTCGGGGTGTACCGCGGCTTCGAACAGGCTGAGTTCCACGGGCAGGGACATGTATTCGTAGCGGGCGATATTGTCGATGTTGGGGTTGGCTGCGCCGTCAAGGAAATCGCCGCCAGCGAACAAATTATTATAGGTAAGGCTGATGCTCCTGAATTCACCAAGGAAAGTACCTCCCAGTCCTTCCCAATTGCTGCCGGTCCACCTGCCAATTTTATCGGCGCTGCCAACTCCGCCGGCATTGATAAAAGTACCGCCTACAAAAAGGTGAGCGCCGTCGTAAACCAGTGCATTTACGCTGCCGTTATCAATTCCACTGCCCAGGGCATGCCAAGTGGCGCCATCGAAACGGGCGATACGATCGGCAGATGGGATGCCGTCAGCATTGAGGAAAGAACCGCCCACGTACACGTTGTTGCCGGCGATAGCAATGGATTGAACAATGCCATTCGATAATGCCGAAATGCCCAGGGCATTCCAACTGCTGCCGTCCCAGCGGACTACACGATCGGCATCCGGATTGCCGCCGGCATCAGTGAATTGCCCACCCACGTACAGGTTAGCGCCGCTCAATACCAGACTGCGGACAAAACCACTCAGGTTCCCGCCTCCCACGGCGCTCCAACTGCTGCCGTTCCAGCGCGCCAAAAAATCGGCTGCGACGACACCACCGGCGTTGCTGAAACCGCCGCCGACGTACACATCACTGCCGCTAACGACAATACCATATACGGTGCTATTCAGACCAGTTCCGAGCGCATTCCAGTTACTGCCGTCCCAGCGGGCGATTCTTTTCAAGTTCGTATTACCGTTAATGTCGGGAAAGCTGCCACCCACATAAATATTGGAACCGCTGATGGCAATGCCGTACACCTGATAGGGGGGAGATATGCCCGCCGCCACGGCATGCCAGCTCGAACCATCCCACCGTGCCAGGCAGTCGGCGTCGGGGTCGCCGCCGGCGTCGGTAAAATTGCCGCCCACGTACACGTCGCTGCCGTGCACGACCACGACGTTGACGGCGCCGTTCAGGCCCATGTCGAGCGGGTTCCAGCCGGGCGCGGCGAGGGCTGGGAAAAGCCGGAGCAGGTAAAATAAGGGGAGGACAAAGCGGTGTTTGGCAAACATGATTAAAGAATTTCGGTTAATGAAACGTGCGTTTTGGATGTGGGCAAGGCGAAAAGCCCAATTTTCTGAACACTACTTTGTCACTTTGGAAAAACTGAAATATAATCTTGAACCACTGTGTCATGCCATAGGCATGACATGAACGCTGGGCTTGGCGACAGCGCTTTTCTTAAAGTGACAAAGTAGTATTAAGTCAACGGTATTGCCCTGGAGGGGGCTAGGTCTGCCACCTAGTGTATATCCGGGTTGCAAAGCCCTGCCGTGTTGAAAAATCTGGACATATATTCCGTTTTGAGGCCATAAAGGTACGCAAAAGCGGACGGGGCTCATTCGGGCGTGCTGCCTTCGTCGGCCTTCTTTTTCCGTTTGAACAGCCGGCGGCCCGGCGATTTCGGTTTGGCGGGCGCACTGGCGGCCGGACCGCTTTCCAGTGCCGGTTTTGCCGCTTTGCGTTCTTTGCGGCGGGTCACCTGGCGGCGGATGAAGTCGACGACCATAG
>JAKLJF010000814.1 GCA_023151335.1 Thermoanaerobaculia bacterium
TTTCGGTTGTAATGGCCGGCCACATAGTTGGCTACCAGGTCGCGCTCGGCAAATCCGTAGCCGATGGCAAAAGCCAGGGCCAGGGCGCCGATGATCACGGTCAGGTTGGCCGCAATAAATCCGGTGCTGATTTTCGCCTGGGAGAGGGCGCTGACCGCGATGGTGATAAAAAGAAAGTAGAACACTGCCGTGGCGATCATTTTGGCCGAAGGTATGCCCATGCTCTGGCATGTGGTCAGGACGATATTCCGGATGATATCGGCGAGGAACAGTCCCAGCAAAAACAGTACAAAAGCAGAGAACAGTGCGGGCAGGTAATTGATCAGGTCGCGCACCATTTCGGTAATGGCCGGGATACCCAACATGTCGGTGGCGAAAATGATAAAGCCCAGCATGAGCACATAATAGACCATTTGGGCGAGCACGGCCGAAATTTGAATACGCATGCCGCTGCGTTGCACCAGGTCGATATCATTGAGCCGCTCGGCGAGGCGGTCCACCTGCAGGCTGGCCAATACCCGGCGGATAAGTCGCCGGACCGCGGTAGCGATGAGCCAGCCGACCAGCAGGATCAACAGGGCAAATAATATTTTGGGCGCTGCTTCTGAAAATCGCTTCAGCAATTCCGTAAATACGCCGTCTTTCAGTTTGTCAAAAAATCCCATGGGCAAAAAAGGAGAAGATTGTTCACCGGCAGTAGAAGGGGTGTCAATGCGTCATAGACCGGCCTGGGGAATATTTTGATTAAAATTAACGAATGCTACCTCCCCAAACCCGGCTTCCCTCCCGGCGGTGTACGCCAGTCGGGCCACTCTTCCGGGGCTGGTCGCCGGCCGGATACCGGGCCGCCGACCGGCGCGTCGGGGTTACCGCCGATCATGCGCACCACAGTCTGGAGCGCATCCGGCATAAACAGCTCCACCACCCGGCCAAAAACAGCCAGATTGGTGGCCTGACTGGCCACGCGGGTCTCAAGTTCGGGCGGCAATCCGGCCTCCCAAAGGGCCTCCAGGTCTTTAAAACTATTGTTACTCTCTCGCATACGGATTATTTTTAGAAATCGGTTGGTACTGGCATTCGATGGTTTAGAGGGTTTAGATGGTTTAGATGGTTTAGATGGTTTAGTGGGTTTAGTGGGTTTAGTGGGTTTGGATTTAAAACAGGTTCAATCTCTAAACCCTCTAAACACCCTCTAAACCTTCTAAACCTTCTTACGATTCAATCGGGTCGGAGGCGTACAGTTCATCGTAGATGGTCTGCGCCTTCATTTTCGCCCGCATGATCTGCATCTTGATGGCGCTTTCGGTTTTCTGGAAAAAATCGGCAATATCTTTGATGGACATATCGTCCATGTATTTCATCAGCAAAATAATGCGATCGCCTTCCTGCATGCGGGCCAACACTTTTTCGAGCCGGTCGTGTTTCATTTCCAGCAGCACGCTGTCCGGCACATCCACTTCCGGCTCATCACCGATGCGGCCGACATCCTCCGACAGGATCACCGATATCTTTTTCTTTTTCCGGATCAGATCGATACAAAAATTGTAGGTGATCGAATACAGCCAGGTAGAAAAAGACGATTGTTCACTAAAACGGGACAGGTTCAGGAACACTTTGATAAAGATGTCCTGAACGGCATCCCGCGCCAGGGCCTCATCGCCCAGCATGGAAATACATTTGGCAAATACCTTACCCGCGTACCGACGGTACAAGGTGGTGAAGTACTCCGGGTTTTGCTCCCGCAGATAACGCGCGATGAGCTCGTTATCCGAGGGCTTCTGGGCCGGGGTGGTGCCGGAGTGCGTCGATGTCTTAACCTCGGTCAAGATTCGGGCAGGTGGTTTAAAAGATAAATCAATACGCGTACAAACCGCCTGCAAATAGACGAAAAAGCCGCGACACGAAACCATGTGCGCCGATACTTTCTTTTAAACCGTTAATGAGACGTTAAACTTTTTTCCGCGTCACATGATACGCGACACGAACAGGCCAAGTGCCCTTACTTTGCATAAAATTTAACATTTGACATGAAAAGTTACTTTGTTGCTGCCTTTTATTTCTTGTTCGCTGCTACCATGTTTTCCCAGCACGTTTATTACACCCAGACGAATTACAGCGGCGACACCCTTTTCCCTTTTACCATTCCAATGCTCGACATTGACAGCACCAAAGAATCCAATTCCAAAGAGGTGCTGGCTATCCCTAAAAAGGAAAAAGACAGAAGCCCCACCGTTGTTGCTTTCTGGCTGACCACCTGCATGCCCTGCCACCGCGAACTGGCCACCTATACGGCCAACTATGCCGAATGGAAAAAACAGGCAAACTTCAATCTGTACGCCATATCCATCGACTTTCCGCACAATTTCCGCAAAATCGCCCAAATCGTTCGCAACAAACAGTTCCCTTTCCCGGTGTATTGGGACCGCGACCGCTTGTTCCGGTCCGTCATGCCGGGCGGATTGAATGGCCTGCCCCAGGTATTTATCTTTGATAAAAACGGGAATCTCGCCTACAAACACAAAGGCTTCCGGCTGGGCGACGAGCAGGAATTGTTTGCAAAAATTAAGGAATTGCAGTAAACCAGCTTACTCTGTCTTTCTGCGTTTTCCCGGATTGGGGTCGGCGTCCAGTTGCGCTTCCACCTCCCAATTGGCCCGCAGGGCTTCCAGTTTGCGGGTGAAGACCTGTTCGGGCTGCCGGTGAGCAAAATAGTCGCCGGGATCCCAGCGGCCGTTGCCGTTTTCGTCGGCCATAAGGGTCGCGGTAAAAGTAGCCGGTTGCAGTTTGCTGAAAACGAAA
>JAKLJF010000815.1 GCA_023151335.1 Thermoanaerobaculia bacterium
TGCAACATTTGTTTGCAACGGGCTGCCGGCGCATAGCCGGTATTTTTGGCCATATAAATATGCGGATTTCCCAATTCAGGCTGAATGGCTTTTCCGAAGCGCTCCGGCAGTACGGTTTGCCCTGCTCCGATGACCTGATCTATTTTGCGGACAATTCCGAAAAAGCCCGCGAGGCCGCACAATCCGCCATGTTATTGCCCGAACCGCCCGATGGAATATTTGCCATGAGCGACGAAGTGATCGTGGGCGCTTTAGCCGGTTTGCTCGATTCGAACGTCAAAATTCCGGAAGAATGTGCCATGATCGGCATGAGCGACGGCGTACTGCCCGCTTTCCTGCGGCCCAGGGTAACTTTTATCCGGCACGATGGTTACGAGTTAGGCCGGGCGGCCGCCGAACAACTTTGCGCGCTGATCGCCAATGGCAGCCATCTGAAACCTTTTTACAGGGGCACTCAAACGATTATTCCCTCCCGGTTGGTGGAATTGGAAACTACCCGGAAATTGGCGCCGTCGAATGTTTAAAATTTGCCTATGTCCGTAAACAAACCTTCCCGCCGGCTTCCTGCCGAATGGGAGCCGCAAAGCGCCGTACAACTCACTTTTCCCCATGCCGGCACCGATTGGGCGGACGTGCTCGACGCCGTCCTCCCCTGTTTCATTCAAATCGCTACTGCTATCAGCCGCTTTGAGCCGGTGTTAATTGTCTGTCAGAACGCTGTTGATCTGCGGCAGCATTTCCGCGAACCTCTTCCGGAAAATATCCGCTTTTTCGAAGCCTCCTCCAACGAAAAACGGAAAACCGGTATTGCTCGATTTTATATTCAATGGCTGGGGATTGAAGTTCCCGGCCGATCAGGACAATCTGATCACCCGGAAGCTATGGGAAGCCGGCTTGCTCAGGGGCAGACACCGGTACGCGGGCATGGTACTGGAAGGCGGGGGTATCGAAAGCGACGGCCAGGGTACCCTGCTCACCACAGCCGAATGCCTGTTGTCGCCCAACCGGAACCCGCAATGGTCGAAAAAACAGATTGAACGACGCCTGAAAAATCTGTTCGGAATTAAACAGGTACTTTGGCTTCACCACGGTTATCTGGCCGGCGACGACACCGATTCGCACATCGATACCCTCGCGCGCCTGTGCAGCCCCGATACCATCGCTTACGTACGATGTGACAAGCCCGGCGACGAACATTTCAAAGCATTGGAAGCCATGGAACAAGAACTCCGGACGTTCCGCACCCCCGCGGGTGAACCGTACCGCCTGGTACCATTGCCCTGGCCCGACGCCTGTTTTGCCCCCGACGGGCATCGCCTGCCGGCTACTTATGCCAATTTTTTGATCATAAATGGCGCTGTACTGGCGCCCACTTACGGGGTTCCGCAAGATGAAAGCGCATTACAAATCATCAAAACACTGTTTCCGGAACGGGAAGTCACCGGTATTGATTGCCGGCCATTGATTCTGCAACACGGCTCGCTGCATTGTGTGACGATGCAGTATCCCGAGGGGGTGGTTATTTGTTGATTTGTTGATTTGTTGATTTGTTGATTTGAGCAACAAAGCACAGGGCCCTCAAATCAACAAATCAACAAATCAACCCTCCATATCTTGCACTACAAAAAAACCGTCAGTACCGAGCGGTTGATAGAGCGGCATAAGGATACGGCCGTTTTGTGGGGCCAGTATCGGCCCGGTGGTGTCGTCGGCCAGGTGTTCACCCGATCGGATCGGCTGAAAATTGAGATAGCCGGGGCGCATCCGGAAAGCATCGCCCGGACGAATATGATGGATATGACGTAGCCGCGTAACTTTGGGTAAAGGATCGGAAAAGGTTTTCAGAATTGTTTCGTGGCGGCTGTCCACATCTTCCTGACGGATGCATCCGCAGGCACGCAGACAATTGACAATAGCGGCTATAGAACGGCTGACGGACAAGGGGTCCTCATGTTGGCCCGCCTCGAAGGCAACGCCGAGGGAATATTTGGGGTAGCCGGATATTTCGAAGTGATTGCCGGCGGCAAAATGAAGCAATGTGCCCTCCAGCCCTTCCAGCATGCCCAGAATCACAGGAGCGTGCAATTCTTTGGCCAAACGCAAACTGGCGGCATCATCGGAGGGAATACAGAAAATACCGCCATCGGCAGATGTGGTATGAAGGTCGAGTAATACCAGCGCCTCAGGCCGGGTTTCCCGTATTTCTTCGTGCAGCAGATCAAGTATCTCCGCACATTCCAGGTCTTCGGCATCCAGGGAACCCGGATCGCTGTGCCGGATGCGGTGGACATTTGCAGACGACCACATGCGGTTCAGATCGCGACGTAAAAATCGCTGCCCCCCGGCAAGAGCTTGCCGGTTTCCGATCAGGCCGAGTAATTTGCCCCGAAAGGTAAATCCCGGATTGACCGAAGGCTCCCGTTCCAACATGCGGAAAATTTCCTCCAAAGCGCGTACCCCCGCAAGTTCATTGCCATGAACAGCCCCGAACACGACGACCAGTGCGCCGGGTTCGGGGCCGGAATAGGTACCGATAATACGTTTCATAAAAAGCGGCTGTAAAGTTAACCGCTTTCAACCGGGAATAGTTGCCCGGTCAGGCTTTCTTTTTCTCGGCGCGGGCAGCGCGCGCTTTGGCCAGGATCTCGGCGCGGCTCAACTTAGGCCCTTCGGCTGCTTTCGCGGCGGCTTTGGGCGCTTTCGCAGGCTTCGCAGCGGCCCCGCCGGCTTTGGCGGCGCGGCTCAACTTCGGCTCTTCGGCTTTCTTCACAGCAGCCTTGGGCGCTTTCGCA
>JAKLJF010000816.1 GCA_023151335.1 Thermoanaerobaculia bacterium
CACGGCATCAAAATTCTCCCGACGCGCATGCATATAGATTTGATAATCATTAAAATCCGTAAGCCCAATGAGCCGGACATGCGTTGCATCCGGGAATTCCTTCCTGATTCGATCCAATATCCGGTAGGAAATATTTTGGTCAAGCAACAGTGCCATGATGAAAAGATCAGGAAGCCGCGGCGGTAAGCACTCTGTGTTGGCGTTCTGCTGAAAACTCCAGGGCCGTTAAAATATCTTCCTGGGTGAGTTCGGGAAAATCTTCCAGGATTTCTGGGAGCGACATACCGGAGGCCAGCCAGCGCAGGATATCTTCTACCGTAATGCGCATATTGCGGATGCAGGGTTTGCCGCCGCGTTTGCCCGGTTCGATGGTGATAATATCTTTATAAATAACCATTTATGTCCAGGTTTATGGTGCAAAAATAACACTATTTTATGGCAACGCAAATAACATCTCATGTTACCGCCACCCTCATCGCCTACCTCCACACCTGCCCCCGCAAACTCTGGCTCCACGCCCACGAGATCCGCATGGAGCACACCAGCGACATCGTGGCCGAAGGCAAGCTGATCGGCGAGACCAGTTACGGGCGCCGGGCGGACAAGTACGTGCAGGTGGAATTCGACGGCGTCAAAATCGACTTTTACGACCCCCGCGCCCGTACCGTGCATGAAACCAAACGCGGCCGGGCTGTGGAATCGGCGCACCGGGCGCAGGTGCAGTATTACCTGTACAAGCTCCGGCAGCAGGGTGTGGCCGACGCTTCGGGCGTCATCGAATACCCCGACCTGCGACGCAGCGAGCCGGTGCCGCCGCTGACGGAGGCCGACGTGGAAACGATTGCCGGCTGGGAGCGGGAGGTGGCGCGTATTGTGGCCCTGGAGCAGTGTCCGCCGGTGGTGCATAAACCGATTTGTAAGCAGTGTTCGTACTACGATCTGTGTTACATCGGGGAAGAGAATTAGTATGTTTATGCTTAACTGTTTTGCCTATGAATGACGAGCGCACTCTCCTTTGTCCCGGTGCTATCTATCACATTTACAACCGGGGCAATAACCGGGAAACCATTTTTTACACCGACGAGAACTACCGCTATTTTCTGGGGAAATACGCTAAATATCTTACGCCGGTGCTCGATACGTACGCGTATTGCCTGTTGCCCAATCATTTCCACCTGGCTGTTCGGGTGAAGACCCTTCCAGAGATTGTCGCGGGGGCCGGGAGGTTAGCCTTTCCAGGTTTTAAAAACCTGGAAAGTCTGGAGCAGCTACCGGAAAGCGAATCGGCGGGAGTTGATGCCGGGGCCGGGGGTTTAGCCTTTCCAGGTTTTAAAAACCTGGAAAGTCTGAACGACAACGACTTAGGCCGCCTGGTCAGTAATCAATTCCGGCTGTGCTTTATGTCGTATGCCAAGGCTTTTAACAAGCAACATAACCGCACCGGCAGCCTCTTTCAAAAAAACTTTAAACGCATTCCCATAGAAAACACAGCGTATTTAGCCAATCTGATCCTGTATATTCACGCCAATCCACAATTGCATGGCATCTGGGACGACTATCGCGAATGGCCGCACAGTTCATATCCGGCGCTGCTGTCAGAAGGTGTTACCCGGTTGCAAAGGACACGAACACTGGACATATACGGTGGCAAAGACGCCTTTATTCAGGCGCACGAGCACTATTACAAACTGAAGATAATGACGCAATTAATGATAGAAGATTAGCAGGATCGCCGGTTAGACAGGGGTTGTGTCAAAAGTCGTAGCGCGCGGTATCTGTTGAAAAACAGAGAAATATTATTCGTTGCCGTACAGACTTTCCAAGTTTTAAAAACTTGGAAAGTCTTAAACCGCGACGAGCTCAAAATAATATTTTCCACACTGATTCAGGTTTTCCTGTTCTTTGACTTTTGACACAACCCCTGTTGGAGACGCCGGGCATACCGGACTTTGCAGGGAAAATACCTTCCACCTTCGAAAATTTCACCCTTATGAAAGACACCTACTATTTATTCAATCCCGGCCGGCTCGAACGACAGGACAACACCCTGCGTTTTGTGCCCAAGGACGAAAAAGGCATGGAACTACCCGCGAAATTCATCCCCGTGGAAGGGTTGGAGAACCTGTATGTGTTCGGCAGTCTCGACGCCAACAGCGCGCTGTACAATTTCCTGGGCAAACGCGGCGTGAGCGTACATTTTTTCGATTATTACGAGCATTATACCGGTTCTTTTCAGCCGAAGGAGTACCTGTTGGCCGGCAAAATGCAGGTGGAGCAGACCCGCGCTTATCTCGATCCCGCGCGGCGCCTGCACCTGGCCCGGGGATTCGTGGACGGCGCTTCGGCCAATATGACGCGCAACCTGAAATACTACGCCGGGCGGGGGCGCGATCTGGCGCCGTTCATAGAAGCCATCGGGCAATACCAGGCAGGCTTTCCGGTAGTCCGGGACGTGCCTGCCCTGATGGGGCTGGAAGGCAACTGCCGGCAAACCTATTACGCTGCATTCGACCTGATCCTCAACGAATTCGAAATGGGCGGGCGCAGCAAACAACCGCCCGGCAACGAAATAAACGCCCTGGTGTCGTTCGGCAACATGGTGTGTTACACCCAGGCGCTCGACGCCATCTATCACACGCAGCTCAATCCCACCATCAGTTTTTTGCACGAGCCCGGCGCCCGGCGCTATTCCCTGGCGCTGGACATAGCCGAGGTGTAAGCCTACGACGAAGGTCATCTTGCGGCTGCTAATATGATCCCTGACCTTTGGCGGAAAAACAAAGGTATGAAA
>JAKLJF010000817.1 GCA_023151335.1 Thermoanaerobaculia bacterium
TATTAATAACACTTTTTTAGGTGAAGTGAATTATTACCGGGGTCGGCTGGATTCAGCGAAGATACTGCTCCACTATGCCTTGCAGCTCGATACCACGCCAAACGAAGCCCACCCCCTGGCGTATGCCTTATTGGGGGCTGTTGCCACCAGGGAAAACCACCCAAACGAAGCGGAATATTATTTTCAAAAAGCCTTTTCCTACTACCCCGATCTCTTCAATGGCTACGGCGGCGCCGATTTCAAAAATAACGGGTTGTGCCTATACGGCGATTTTCTACTGGCACAAGGGCGCCTGACGGAAGCGGAAGCCGTATACCGGGAAGTGATCGGACGGGATCCGGGTCACTATATGCCCTACTACGGTATGGCACGGCTGTTGGCTGCGCAAAAACAAACCGATGAGGTAATGGACTATCTGGAAATGGCGCTCGAACGCTGGTATCCCATTCCCGGGCCAATCCTGGAAGAACCGCTGTTCAAAAAACTCCGCAAAACGAAACGTTTCAAGGCCTTGATGGCCAGGCATTTTCCCAAAGAAGAATAAGCAGTCATCTTATACCTTTTTATAAAGCCAGAAGTACGTCATTTCTATCCGAAGATCATTGATAAACATACAGCTTTTGATCACTTCTGCTAAAGATTTGCCGCCGGTGTTAAAAAAGTGACCGGCGGGGGTACAAGTACAGAAACCCGTTTTGAACAGCCAAATGGTATAAACCAATCCAGCCTATGAGACAACTGTTTTTCTCCTTGCTTTTCCTCATCGCCGCCGCCCTCCCGGCCCAGGAACCTGTCCCGAATACGTCAGGAAAAGGCGCCGCGCCCCTCAATCCGCAATCCGTAATCCGTCCCGTGACCTCGGGACAATCGACAAGAGCCGTCATCGTTGGTATTTCCGACTACCAGTCGCCCCATATCCCCGACCTGCGTTTCGCGCACCGCGACGCGGAAGCCTTCGCCGAATGGCTGCGCTCGCCTGCAGGAGGCAGCGTCCCGGCGGATAACGTACAGATTTTTACCGACAAAAAAGCCACCAACGCCGCCGTCATCACGGCGCTGGACGCCCTGCTCGACGTTTGCCAACCGGGCGATCAGGTCGTCTTTTATTTTTCCGGTCATGGCGACGTGGAGACAAAAACCCGCAGCAATCCCGGCTTCCTGCTCACCCACGACACCCCGCCCAATGTATACATGGCCGGCGCGATCAACCTGCGCGACCTGCTGGACATCGTAGGTACACTCTCCGATAAACAGGTGAAAGTGATCCTCATCACCGATGCCTGCCACGCCGGAAAACTCGCCGGTAGCAATGCTGGCGGCACCCACGCCACAGCCTATTCGCTGCAGCAACAATTTGCCAACGAGGTGAAGATCATGTCCTGCCAGCCCAATGAGTTTTCGCTCGAAGGCGAGGAGTGGGGCGGCGGGCGCGGCGTATTTAGTTACCACCTCATAGACGCGCTCACCGGCCTGGCCGATAAAAACGAAGACGACATGGTGAACCTGCTCGAAGCAGGCCGCTACCTCGAAGAAACCGTGCCTGCCGCCACCGCCCCCCACCCGCAAATGCCGGTAACCTCGGGCGACCGCCTGACAACGCTGGCCCGCGTGGATGCCGCCAGCCTCGCTGCCCTGAAACAATCCAAAACCGGCTCAACGACACTACTTTCCAGCACCGGCAGCAAAGGCCTGGAAGATGAAGTGCTGGCCCGCGCCGACTCGCTGACCCGCGCCCGCTACCATGCATTCAAAATGGCTCTTGACGGCAATAAGCTCCTGGAAAACAACGACTCCTGCGCCGACGCCCATTTCCGCTACCTCATCGGGCAGGAAGTGCTATCCCCCCTGTACGGGCTGATGCGGCGCAATTTTGCCGTGGCCCTGCTGGATGAAGTACAACAGTCCCTCAACGCCATCCTCGAAGCCGATCCAACCGAGGTGAACACCTGGAAATTTAAACCGGATAAATACACCCTTTACCCCGCTTATCTGGACCGTGCCATAGAACTGGTGGGCCAGCGGCATTTCCTGCATAAAACCCTGATGGCGAAAAAGCTCTTTTTCGAAGCCTATCTAGCGAATTTTTATGCTGTTGGATTCAATACTAAGTTAGCAAGCGACTCACTGAAAAAGGATATACAACGCAAACTGCACCGGGCTATGGGATATGATTCCACGGCAGCTTATCTCTACTATTTGATGGGCAACACGTTCCAGAGCAGTTTCCGGATCGACTCGCTCGATCACTATTACCGGCAGGCAAATTCCCTTTCGCCCGGCTGGATGCTGCCGGCCACCGAATTGGCCTTCATTTATATCAATCATTATCCCAACCACCGAAAAGCGCGGGAGATACTTGAATCGGCCGTCGCCAACCATCCGCGTTCCTATGTCGGCCTGGAAATGTTGGCGTGGGTATATCAACGGTTCAACCTCATGGACTCCATTGAATCGGTTTGTGCCCGCATGCGGGCGATTCAACCTGCCGCCCCTAACGATCTCGCTACGCTGGGGTATTCCCACCTTTTTATTACCCGGAATTATCCAAAAGCGGAGTTGTACTTTAAAAAGGCGCTCGAAGTAGATTCTTCGGTAGCCTGGCATGTGAAATACGGCCTGGCCGAACTCCACTTTCTGAGTCGCAACCCCGCGCAGGGACAGAAATGGCTACAGGCCGTTCCAGCCGAATTGAGACGGTTTTTTGATCCGACAGAACTGATTTTACACCGGTATTATATTCGCTCCGGCCGCTACCGTGAAGCAGATAGTGTGCTGATGGTACTCCGATCCG
>JAKLJF010000818.1 GCA_023151335.1 Thermoanaerobaculia bacterium
CGCCCTATAAAAAAGGAGCAAAATGAGGCGTATTGTGCTCGACACGAGCGTCTTGCTCATGTCCATCTCGCGGCGGACAGACTACCATGCGATTTGGCAAGCCTTCCAAAACGGCGAGTTCGAACTTTGTGTCACGACCGATATCCTCAATGAGTATGCCGAAAAATTGGAAGAAAAATTCCGCCCCGAAGTCGGCGCCTACACAATGAAGGCGCTCGAAAACTCATTCGAGGTCATCCATGTCCACAAGTACTATTTTTGGAACCTGATTACCGTTGACCCGGATGACAACAAGTTTGTAGACTGTGCCATCGCTGCGAATGCCGGCTTCATTTGCACGGAGGATAAGCATTTTACCGTATTGAAAAGATTTCCTTCCCACCTGTGAAGGTTATTTCTGCGGACGATTTTGTCGAATTGCTCACTGGCGTTCGCCCGGTGAAAAAGAAGAAGTAATTCCACATTCCAGTCCGAGTCTCCGGGAAGAAAGCGCCACATCTCCTTAACCAATCAAAATCACCATGTCCCGCGCCATCTACCACCGCGGCCTCACCATCGAATCCGATCCAAAGAAACCCGTTCTTTCGATCGAGGGCCAGGATATACCCATTCAAAAGACGGATGGCCAGTATCAAAGCAAAGATTATCCCGAATTGAAAGCGGATACCCCGGAAGAGCTGGCAAAATTATTCATCGAACGCTCCCCTGAATATGAACAGCGCCGCCGGATACGAACAAAGCATATCGACTTGCTGAAGAAAGGCGTGGAACGTTGGAATCGGTGGCGGCGCAAATACCCGCATATCCGCCCGACCTTGTATGACCTCGATTTCAGGGAGGCAGGGATCAATCCGGATTTGAGCGGCATTAATTTCAGCAATGCGGACCTGCGCAACGCCAACCTGGACGGAACGATTTTGGTAAGGGCCAATTTCCACGAAACAAACCTGGGCAGCGCGACGCTGCGGGGCGCCAAGCTGCAAAACGCCAATTTCTGCCGCACCGATCTGTATCGCACCGACTTGTCAGGCGCCGACCTGACCGATGCCAACCTCCAGGGCACCCAACTGGCCTGGACCAGCTTTGCCGGCGCCAAATTGATCGGCTGCACCATTTACGGCTTGTCGGCCTGGGATTTGGATTTGGAAGGCGCTATTCAAAAAGACCTCAATATCATCTACCGGGAATTTGATGAGGGCCCGGGAGAAGACAAATACTCAAACCTGTTCGTCGATGATATTCAGGTGGCGCAATTCATTTACCTGCTACTCCACAACAAACAGATACGCGACGCCATCGACACCATCACCTCGAAGGTCGTGCTGATCCTCGGCAGGTTCAAACCCGGCAGAGCGCATTTAGCCCGATTTGTGATCGCCGATGTCACGGAGCCCAGGATCGTGATACAGGAAATCCCGCATATTGTGGATAATGTCGCCGTGCCGGTACAACCTATCCTGCTTCATGGGCACGAAGAAGGAGAGTTGATAACCCTGGCAGATTTGCGGAAAAACCACCGGTCGTTGTTGGATACTTTTGTTTACGAAAATGAAATATCGCTGATAAATAATCTGGAAGAGAAGATAATAGAGCCGGCAGAGGAATTATTCAAACAATTAAACGGATAGAAATGGATACAGAACGACTGTTGCAGCCTATGGAAACCCTCCCGACCCTCCGCGGCAAATACCGTTGGGAACTTCTTCTCAAGGAGACCGACCAGATTCAGGATACCATCAAAAACCTGGACGACATCATTTTCAAAACTAAAAACTTCGGATTTCTTTTTTGGGGTGGCAGTTTGTTTCTTATCGTAGAACATTTGGACGAATTGGAACAATGGAAAAGGGCAGTCCTGATTTTGCTCACCGCTTTGATCCCCTTGTTGTTCTGGATCATGGACTATTACTGGCGAAAGTACCTGATGCAATGCGGCCAACGCGAACGCCATATTTCACATTTCCTGAATAGCGAAGCGTTCGAGCGGCTGGTGTTGAAAGGCGAGAAAGACATTGAGGGTAAGCAATTCCCCTTTTTTGATGTAGTAGGCTGGATTTACACTAAAACGGCAGATGTAAAAACAGAAGGACCTTTTTTGGAAGAATATCTCGTTAATCCTGACGAGTTCAAAGGCTGGAGGGTTATCAAATACAAGGACGCAAAATGGTTTTACGGCGTGATGATATCAGTGTCTGTTGTATTTGGGATGCTTTATATGTGGCTGTAGTGGAGCAAATCGCTACATTTGCCCAACATCAAATCGAAAACACTTCGCCTTATGCTCAATCTCCTCTCCATCGTCATCGGCATCGTATTCGTGCTGTTGTTGTTCAGCCTGTTGGCCACCACCGTCATGGAAATGCTGGCCGGCCTGCTCACCCTGCGCGGCAAAAACCTGATCAACGCCATTAAAAGTATGCTGGGCGATGGCGAGACGGCTGTTTTTACCAGTCACCAGTATTATAAACAGCTGGGTGAAAAGGCCAATCTGTTCCGTTTCCTGCGGAAAAGTCCGTTGCCGCCTTCGTATATCCGGCCGGGTACCTTCACGGCCATATTGATGGATATTTTGCAGGTGAATACCTCGGGGCAGGCGCAGCAGGCCATCGCGAATCTGCCGGACGGCAAACTGAAGGAGGTGCTGGCTTTTTTATACCGCGAATCGTACGACGACATCGCGGTATTTCGCCAAAAAGTGGAAGAGTGGTTCAACGAGGTCATGGAGCGCGCCTCCGAATGGTATGTGAGCAGCATCCGTATCTGGTTGTTCTGGGTGGGGCTCAC
>JAKLJF010000819.1 GCA_023151335.1 Thermoanaerobaculia bacterium
CCGAACACATCGTTGTACTGGCTGCACGAATATTCCGGATACTCCTCGGAGGCAAAACAATACCGGAAACGCAGCGTGTCGGCAGTTGGGACAAAAGTGATGGTATAAGTGGTCAAATCCCAAAAAGTCCCTGACGACAATTGTGCCAGGTCCGTATCAAATTGTTGCACGGACAGCAATGCCTGTACGCCGGCGAAATTTCCTCCCGTTCCGTCGCATCCAAAATGCGTAAAAGGGAGAGTCAAATCCGATTCTACGGCGCCCGTGGTCAACACAATACCCCTTTCCAACCCCACTGCCTGCAAGCCGTTGCTAAAATAACCGACTGCCGGGGGCGCCCCCTTGAAGACGACATTGACCACCTCCACCCCCTCGCCCAGGAAAACGTTCGGGATCAGGTTGCCGGGCGTATAGGGCGCGGAAGCGGCATCCGTCACCTGCATCTGCTGACCCGCTGTCGGGGTTATAGTACAAAATAGAATTAAAACGGGCAAAAAGCCAAAAAAGAAGCCGGCGTGAAGCGTTGCGCGATACATTCGTGACAAGAGAGGGTTTGTTTTCAGATTAATAGCTTGAATTTCGATGGCAGATCGGATTACAGCGTAATTGGCTGCTTGGGGCCGAAAAGTACCACTTTTAATGGCTGCCGTAAAATAAGTCGCTCAAAAATCTTTAGCTGCTTCCGGCAACCGGCAGCAAAGAAAGAAATGGCCTGAAAAGTCCCCGCTACATCCCTTAAATCGGGCTTTTTATCTAATTTTTCCTATGATCGGCGCGGCGCTGTTTTCCTTTGCGTCATCTCAATCGTATAGTTATGAACCAATTTTTTAAGTTTCTCTTTGCTTCCTGCCTGGGCACCTTCCTGGCCCTTGTATTGTTGTTTTTCATAGGTATCTGGTCAATTGCCGGCTTCGCCGAGCAAGCCGCGCAGCAAAAAAAGGTGTGGATCAAACCCAATTCCGTGCTCGAACTGAAGTTCGAAAACCAGGTTCCGGAAAAAACGAACAACCTCCCCCTCGACCCCTTCAATTTCGACCAGGAAAGTGTGGTGGGACTCGCCGACATGGTCCGGACCATCCGTCAGGCCAAAGAAGACGCCGATATTAAAGGTATTTACATCAACGCCATGTACCTCACCGCCGGCAAGGCAACCTCCGCCGTGCTGCGCGATGCCCTGGTGGATTTTAAAACGTCCGGTAAGTTTGTCGTGGCTTATGCCAACTACTATACCCAAAACGCCTACTACGTGGCATCCGCGGCCGACAGCGTATTGCTCAATCCCATTGGCGCCGTGGATTTTCGCGGCCTGTCCAGCACACTCCTCTTTTTTAAAGGCATGCTGGATAAAATGGACGTGCAAATGCGCATTTTTTACGCCGGTAAATTCAAAAGCGCCACCGAACCGCTGCGCCTGGATAAAATGAGCGATGAAAACCGCCTGCAAGTCCGCGAATACGTAACGGCGCTATACAATGAAATGATCCGCGACATCAGCGCTACCCGCAATATTCCGGAAGCCGAACTGCGCCGGATCGCCGATACATACGAAGGACGCGGCGCCGAAACCGCCCTCAAAAGCCGTCTCATCGACCGCATCGTATACGAAGACCAGGTTTTCGACCTGATGAAAAACAAGATCGGCCTCGACAAGGACGAAAAACTGAACCGCGTCAGCATTGAAGATTATTTCGACTCCCGCGTTAAAAAACTGGACTACACCTCGAAAGACAAAATTGCCGTGATCTTTGCCGAAGGCAGTATTTCCGACGGCAACCAGGGCGAGCCGGGCGAAATAACCGACGGCAAATACGTGCGGATCCTGCGGGAAGTCCGGAAAGACGACCACGTAAAAGCCGTCGTCCTGCGCATCAACTCGCCGGGCGGCAGCGTACTGGCCAGCGAAAACATCCTGCGCGAAGTGCAACTGTGCAAACAGGCCGGCAAACCCGTCGTGGTGAGCATGGGCGACCTGGCCGCTTCGGGCGGATACTACATCGCCTGCCAGGCCGACAGCATTTTCGCCGAACCCGGCACCCTCACCGGCTCCATCGGCGTATTCGGCGTGATCCCCATTTTGCAAAAAACCATGAAAGAAAACCTCGGCATCACCGCCGACACCGTGCGCACCGGACGATTCTCCGCTTTCGGCACGCCCATGTACGATTTTTCACCCGAAGAATCGGCTCTGATCCAAAACCGCGTGGAATGGATCTACCAGGATTTCCTGAAAAAAGTGGCCGAAGGCCGGCGCAAAACCGTGGAACAGGTCGACGCCATCGCCCAGGGCCGCGTCTGGACGGGCGCCAAAGCCAAAGAACTTGGCCTGGTAGACGATCTCGGCGGCCTCGACCGCGCCATGGCCTCCGCCGCCAAACTCGCCGGCATCGAAAAATACCGCACCGTGGATTACCCGCGCACCAAAACCGGACTGGAACAATTGATCGAAAAATTCGACCGCGACAAAGACGACGAAGACGTTATCCGCACCTACCTGCTCAAATCCGAACTCGGCGACATGTACCCGGTGTATAAAACCCTGCAGGATTTTAAGAAAAATCAGGGCGTGCAGGCGAGACTGCCGTTTGAGATTTTGGTGCGGTAAGAGGCATTTGAATATTGAACAGCGAATTTCGAATGTTGAAGTAAACGTAGAGTACATCGCGACATAACCCAAGTTTCGCAAGCACCTCCCAACTCGCATAGTACGCTACTGGGCATTTTTCAAGCAGGCGCTAAAATGTCAAGTAGCGTTCTTGCTTGGAGTCTGGAACAGCTAGGAGAAGT
>JAKLJF010000081.1 GCA_023151335.1 Thermoanaerobaculia bacterium
ATTCTAAACCCCTCTAAACCCCTCTAAACCCCTCTAAACCATTCTTCTCACTGATGCAACGTCCCCGTATTCACCACGGGCTGAGCGTTCCGGTCGCCACAGAGCACTACCAGGAGGTTGCTCACCATGGCGGCTTTTTTCTCCTCGTCCAGTTCGACGATCGATTTGGAAGACAGGTGTTCGAGCGCCATTTCGACCATGCCCACGGCGCCTTCCACGATCTTGCTTCGGGCAGCCACGATGGCGGTAGCTTGCTGGCGCTGGAGCATGGCCCCGGCGATTTCAGTGGAGTATGCCAGGTGATTGATCCGGGCCTCGATAACCTCTATGCCGGCAATTTCAAGGCGTTCGCTGATCTCGCGGGCCAGTTCGTGGTTCACCTCGTCGGAGTTGGTGCGCAGCGTAACGATGGCAGCTTCATCTTCCAGGTTGTCGTAGCTGTACATGCCGGCGAGTTTACGCACGGCGGCTTCACTTTGTATTTTGACAAACTCGGGGTAGTTTTCCACGGCAAAAGCGGCCTTGAAAGTATCCAGTACCCGGTACACCACCACGGCCCCGATCATAATCGGATTGCCCTGTTTGTCATTTACCTTGATCACCGGTACGTCGAGCGTAACGGCACGCAACGAGATATTTTTTTTGGCGTAAAACGGGTTCGCATAAAAAAAACCGTTGTCTTTGACCGATCCGATATAAGCGCCGAAAAGGTTCAGTACCCGTGAACTGTTGGGTTCGATGGCCAAAAATCCCGGCAAGATCAGCGCAAAGGCGATGAGCAAAGCAAGTGCGCCGGGGATAAACTGCCGGACGACCATCAAAGCGATCCCGCCGAACAGCAGTATCAGGAAAACGGCCAGCATAGTCCAGCCGGAAGTAGGTTTTACGATCTTTTCCATTATGTTTAATTTGATGTTTTAATGATATTAATTTGATAGCACAAAGATAGTGATCCGACCCACATTTTGTCAAGGGGGTAATGAATAAATTACGGAGAAAGCCCTCATCTGAACGACGAGCGGCCCTCGTATTCCGATAAACAGTAAAAAAGGAGTGTTCCGGTTCGTTAAAGGTTAAACCGCACCCAATCTACGGCTGTCACGAACTGCGAAGGATTTTTTTCATTCTTTACCACAAAATACAAATCGTGAAAGGAGCCGTCTTTAGGCCAGGCTGCCTGGTTTACCTCGGCGGTAAATTCCGAAAATTGCATGTGGCGGGCAGGCTGCCCGGGTGGAATAGTTACTGAGCCGACCAGGCGACCGTCCGGTCCGTCGAGCCGCAGTTCGATCCGGCCTCCGCTGTATTTGTAATTTTTATCGCCGCCGCCCAGACTCATGGCAGCAGAGTAAATGCCGCGCAAATCGACGTGGCGGAACACGAAAAAGCTGTTGTGTTTCAGTTCGTTCAGTACCACGGTATCGCCGTTAGACAGCCGGTAGGTACGTACGTTTTTCGACATACTGTCGGCTTGTTCGGCCTGTTGAAAGGCGGGGCGAAGCGCGATGGTTTCACTGCCGTCAAGAGGGGATTGGGAGCGGCTGCCCCGGTCTTTATAGGAGGCGTTGAAGATAAAGGTGCCGGGGGCCGGTTTTTTGCCCTTTGTTTGGGTGGCAGAAACGGCCAGTTCGTAGGCGCCTTTTACCGGCAGGGTTTGTTTGGGTTTGGGCGGCGCGCCGAGCGTAAGAATCCAGCGCACCATTTCCCCAGCATCGGCCTCGCTCACCTGTGGGTGGGCGCTCATGACCGTCTGGCCCCAGTTGCCGGCGCCGCCTTTGATCACTTTTTGCGACAGGTCGCGCACGGCAAATTCATTGTTCCTGTACCGCGTGGCGATGGCCTGGTAGGCCGGCCCGTTGATCTGCCGGTCCACGGCGTGGCAGGTTTTGCAATCCGAACGGTCAACCAGTATTTTGCCCCGGGCATACTCGGCCGCCTGCATGGCCGCCTGGTGGCCCTGGGCGATCTGGGTTATGTCGAAACCGGTTTCCAGATAATCGATCGAAGTGGCCACGGCGGCAGGGGGGATACCGCCGCTCTCCAGGTTGCCGTCTTCGAGGTCGCTGACCAGCAACTGATAATTCAGGATAGTGCCCGGTTCGTAAAAACTGCGGTTTTTCCCATCAAAATCCCAGCGCACCAGGGGAGGTTCGTTGCCCACACTGATTTTTTGTTTGACAGTGGCCCTGGCGCCCTGCGCGTCCGTGACGGTCAAAACCGCTTCGTAGGTACCCGGTTGTGTATAGGTGTGTACCAGGCTGTCGGCAGGGTTTGTTTTCGCTTTTTTGCGATGGCCTGTACCGGCTTCCACCACCATAATTTTATTATTAATAATAGCCAGCGCCGGGCTGCCGTCGCCAAAGTCGATCTGATATTTCAGGCGGTCGTCGTCGTAGTCTTTCGTTTTGCCCGCGGAAAAAACGACCGTGCAGGGGGCGGCCCCGGCTATTTTATCTGCCTGTAATGCAGGAATTGGCGGGCGGTTGCCGCGCACGTAATCGATCCGGCTGAGCCGGGCGTCGGGGTTGGAAGAGAACCATTGGGTGCCGTATTCCAGTACCCAGATCGAGCCGTTTTTATCCACCAGCATGTCCATGGGGCGGGAAAGCCGGATCGAATCGCAGATCGGTTCCATGCGGCCGAAATCGCCAAGGGTATCAAGGGTTATAGCCATCATCCAGCCGCGCATCCAGTCGTAGGTGATGAGTTTGCCGTTGTAGTAGTCGGGCAGGCGGGTATTCGCCGGGTATTTGTCGCAGTAATACACCGGCCCTGCCATGGCATTGCGCCCGCCGTTACCGGTAAGCGGAAAATCGGTTGAATTGCCGTAAGGATACCAGATAAAGGCCGGCTGGGCCGGCGGCAGTTCGCGGGCGCCGGTGTTGTTGGGCGAATCGTTCATGGGGTGTTGCGGGTCAAAAGGCGGCCCCGGTTTTTTGGCCCGGAAATCGTAGTCGCGGTAGGCTTTGTTGTCGGCCACAAAATAGGGCCAGCCGAAGAAACCGGCCCCGCGGGCGCGGTTCACTTCGTCGTGACCGGCCGGGCCCCGGCTGCTGTCCGGTTCGCCGGCATCGGGGCCTACTTCACCCCAGAACAACAGATGCCGCCGGCTGTCGATGGAAAGCCGGAAAGGGGCCGGGGGTGGGGCCGGCCGCGGCCATATGCACATCTTTATCTGCAAACAAATTTCCTGCCGGGCAGATATAGGAACCATCGGCCAGGGGTTGGATACGGAGTATTTTGCCGCGCAGGTCCATCGTATTGGCCGATGATTTTTGCGCGTCCCAGGCGCCGCGGCCGGGGCGTTCGTCGATGGGCGCATAGCCCTCCGAGGCGAAGGGGTTGGTATTGTCGCCCGTGGAGAGGTAGAGCAGGCCCTGTTCGTCGAATTCGATGCAGCCGCCGGCATGGCAACATTCTTCGCGTTGTACGGCCACTTCGAGTATCACGACCTCGGAGGCCCGGTCGAGGGTGTCGGCCACAAAGTTGAAACGCGAGAGGTAGTTGACTTCCTTGTTGCCAAGGGGAGAATAATACAGGTAAATCCAGTGGTTCTTTTCCCAGTTGGGGTCGAGCGCCAGCCCCATGAGGCCGTCTTCGTGTTCGGAGTGAACGGGCAGCATGTAGGCAATATTGATCAGGCCCGTGTTGGGGTCAAATATCTTGATCGCGCCGCGCCGTTCGATGAGGATGATCTTCCCGTCGGGAAACATATCGAACTCCATGGGCTCGGTCAGTTCGCTGGCCAGCACGGTTTTGACAAAACGCGTGGGATCGGGTAGTTCCGGCGTGCGGCACTGGCCGTATTTCAGGCGTTTCTGGTCGCCGACGGCGTATTTGATGCCGCCAAGGATGTGTTGGAGGAATTCGGGTTCGGAAAAGGATTCTTCCGTGTGGCCCAGGGCAGTGTAAAAGGCCCTGCCGCCGTCGTACTCATGGTACCAGGACATGGGGTGGTCGGCGCCCATGGTACCGCCTTCGTAACTTTTTTCATCAATCCGGAGCAGCACCTTTGCCGAGGGGTTCAGGTCGCGGAAATTGTACCATTCGTCGCGGCGTTTCCACTCTTTTCCCAGGTGCCGGGTGGCAGGATGGTCGTGATCTTCCACGGTCAGGCGCGCGTCCTGGATGTCGGGGTGGCCATTGAAATAGCCGCCCACCAGGCCGCCGAACCAGGCCCATCCGTATTCCGTGTCGGAAGCGGCGTGGATGCCCACGAAGCCGCCCCCGGCCTGGATATAACGTTCGAATTCAGCCTCCTGGGTGGGATCCAGCACGTCGCCGGTAGTGCTTAAGAACACCACGGCGTTGTAGCGTCGCAGGTTTTTTTCATTAAAATCGGCGGCATCCTCTGTGCTGTCCATCAGCATGCCGTTCGCGCGGCATAACTTCCGGATCGCGGCTATACCGGCGGGTATGTTGGCATGCCGGTATCCTTCCGTTTTGGAAAATACCAGGATGCGCGCCGGTGGATCGTCGGAACTACAGGCAGGGAACAGTATGGCCGATAGCAGCAGGGTTACGCTTATAAATACGAGGGGAAAAAGGCGGGAACGCCGATTCAGAACAGGGAGGACAGACATGTGTTGATGATTTACCGGATACGCCGGCGAATATAGGCAGAGATTTTTGTGCCGGCGTCAAAGCAGCGGCGGAAAAGACAAAACAAACCGGTCCCTGAAGCACCCATTCCTCTAAAATTATACAGCACTAATCCAAGACACTTACATGAATTAAAAGGCTTGCTATCATTGTCGCCAATAATTATAAAACAAAAGGGCAACCACAAAAGCCAGCGGCATGGCATAGAACGGCCACAGTGTTTTGGAAATCAGAACATTCCACAGGTTGTTTTTATCCAAAAGCAAATGTTCTGTCTTTCCTTCAACCTCCCGCTTAAAGGTGTTTAAGTCGTACAGGTACTTGTCGGTATGCGGACGATTGTTCACAATCCACTTGTACAGCTCGCGGTAGAGTTTTTCGGTGCTGAGGAAAAAAGCGTCCAGGTACCAAAAGCAGAGAATGGGTAGAAATAAAAACCAGTTCATGATCAATGCCAGATCACGGCTGCCGGCGCCATCTCCGAAAATAGTGTCCTTTTCAAATACCATGAGCGCCGATAAAATGCCAATAAGCCAGGCTTTTACCTGGAATGAATTGGTAGCCATACGTTTAATTACGTCTTGCACAAGGTCAAGTTCTTTATGGAAGACTTCATGTGGTACCCTGCTTTTCGGATAATCTTTTTGCATGATAATTGATCAGTTTACTGCGAAAATCGCTGGCAATTTTTAACCACACCTCGTCGCGATCGCTCCACTCATTGAGCGGTTTTTTCCGGTTGGGCATAATGGGAATATCGGTGAATATCCCGTTGAACGATACCGGTTCCACTAAAATCAGGATAATTTTTTCCGTACCGCTGCCATTTGTCCGGCGACGCATTTCTTCTAATTCATGTTGCCAGTTACTTTGTGATTCATACAATGCGCTGGAAATAAACACCACAGCGAAATCAATATCTCCGCCTGCAATTTTCCGTTTGATGGGCTCATCCCATTTTTCCACGGAAATCAGTTTTTGATCGCTTTGCGCAAAAGCGACGGCTTTTTGCCTGGCCAGTGGCTGGATGTGATTGACGAAATCGCGCATTACGGAGCGATCTTTTTCTGCAAAAACAAAAAATACCTGGTAAGGTGAGATTAAGCCGGCAAAGGGTTCGTTCGTCCATATCTTTCCCGCTTCGGTCAGCTGCCGGACGAATTGCCGATAGTTGTTGGAAATATCGTCCGGCCCGCTGCTGATATCGTCCCACACCGCGATCCCTTCTCCGTAAGCGTATTTCGGCTCATACCTAATCTGGACGGTGTCAAAGTATTTTTCCAGGCTTATAGTCCGGGGCAAGCCATAGACTTCCTGAAAAGTTTTTTCAAAAACTTTAGTATAGCGCCTTTTCCACTCTTTAAGCAAGTCTTCTTGTGTAATATCTACCTTCGAAGGCAAAGGATAAATGACCAGGGGACGCATATCATCCGACTTCAATCTGTAATCGGTTGCTTTGGCAGCGAGTTCCACCACGCCCGAAAGACTCTGTTCATTCGGTGTAAATACCAGCACCAGTTTCTCCGGGAGAATCATGGTACATATACCGCCAATGTCCGTATGCCCCGTTCTGGAATCGATAAAAACATAGTCAAACTGTTCGGCGAGATATTTGGCAAGGCGGGGAAAAAAAGATGGTATTTTATAATAGAATGTTGTCCAGTTGAATTCGCCGATACGTTTGGCATAATCCTGATCCCGGTTGCCGGCTTTGATCAGGAACAAATTACTGCTTTGGTCTTTGGTCTTAACAGGTATGACAAACCGGTGGATATTTGAAAAGAAAGAGTCCAGTTGGTCGTTGTCTTCTTCATAAGGGATTTCCGGCAGAGACCGGTGCGCGCTTTCAATAAATTCAAAAATCCCTTCTCTGCCTTTTATACCGTCCTGTGAAAAATAGTGTTCCAGGCCAGGCGCTTCCAAATCCCAGTCGATCATCAACACGCGCCCGCTCGTTTGTTTTGATACCAGACAAGCCGTATTGGCAAGGGCCATCGAACGCCCCGTGCCGCCTTTATAAGAGTAAAATGTGATAATTTCACCCATAATTCACTTTCTTAGGAATGAGCCATTGGGGGAGGGTCTTTCTTTTTTAATTCCTGGACAAACTCCTGGATTTTTTTATACCCGGCTTGCTCTGTTACATTCACCAATGCAAAGGTATCGCAATCTTTACAAAGACCTGCTTCCAACGGCGATTGGTCCAGGATGATTTTTTCCCGGTGCACAATTTCGTCGATCAGTTTTGCAATCTCCGGCTCCAATTCCGCATCGTTGGTAAGTGGGGTGGAACGGTTATATGCCAACGAGAATTTTGCGAGCTTAGTTTCAAAAGTAATATTTTGCAAGGCTTCCGGCAAATCGGCCTTATCGCCCCGAAACAGGATAGGTATGATAAAACTTTTAACCGGGTTGGCTATTTGCAGCGTATTGAAACGCGTTTGTTCCAGTTTCAACATGGATTCCAATTCACTGGCACACCACAACGAACCGCGCAAATATCCTCTTGTAAATATCACTACCCAACAAATGCTTTTACAGATCGCCTGACCCAGGATAGTGTTGATAAACTCGCCGTGGCCCATCACTTTTTTATCGAGGAAAACCAGGTGATTCGCCGGGTCTTCGAGGTCATTATACAACACGTTATCTACCCGGTCGCGGATGGCGTCGTACAATTGTTCGGCAAAAACCGTGTTCTCTCCCGTTTCGGCTTTGCTGTTCCGGTAACTGATAAAACAGGCGTATTTGAATCCGGGCATCTTAACAAATGTTGACGTTTAAGGTTCTGTCCAAATGGTTTTCAGGGTTATTTCAGGTTTTTATCTGAACCACGGATTTGATTTTTTCCACCACCTGTTGCCAGGCTTCATCCCTGTTTTCCCACTTAGAGACGGGTTGGCCCTTTGCCGGCAAAGCGGCGAAACGGGCGAAAGGCGCATCCTGCCAAAGGCTGGGACGCACAATAATCGGGATCACGGTCGCTTCGCCGCGCTCGTGGCGTTCCATGGCCGCCGCCATTTCAGTGTCCCAAACGTAATCGGTTGCCATCATGTCAGGGCTGACCAGGAGCAGAATGAGATCGGAGGAATGTAATTCACGGCGAATGGCCTGATCCCATTCTTCACCAGGCGCCAGGTGCGTGTCGTCCCATGGCAAAAGTAATCCCAGTCGCTCCAGCGGTTTCAGGTGTTTTTTCAGTTCGTTTAAATAGGATTTATCTTCCTTCGAATAAGAGATGAAGACTTTTTTGGCTTTCGGGGTAAAAAAATTGGTTACAAATACGTCGTCGATCAGGCGCAGCACATTCACATCCAGGTAGCTGATTTTGCATTCGACAGTGGCTTTTCCGCGCTCTTTCCTGCGCAACAGGTCGTCGTATTCGTAGAAGTTCGGCTCTTCGATGCCGGCACTGGTACGGTCGCGGCAAACTTCGCAATTGCAGGGCACTAATTTTTGGACCCGCAGGTTGTGATATCCGGCGTTAAGCCGGTCGATTTCTTCCGCGATGACGGTGACGAATTCCTTACAATGTTTGCCGGTTGCGCGTACGTGTATGTGGCGCACGCCGTAAGTTTCCACCACCTTGGCAGATGCCTTTTCCCGGTGCAGGATGGCGCCCGTTTTCCATGCCTCGGTTTTCGCATTAAGGATGTAGCGGTTCATGCGCACCATAAATCGGTTGAGTAGTCCTTTAGGCATGAATTCGTACTGGTAACGCAGTTGCAGATTCTCCGCATTATCCCATTCCAGACTGGCCGGAGGCTCTGCCGCGCCAAGCAATTGCGGCGCAATAAAGGTTTCCGGCTGAAGGTCCGGTATCCGGTAACAAAGCTCGAAACGCATCATCAATTGCAGCATCTCGTCGAGCATCCTGCCGTAATCCTCCTGCCTCCAGATTTGCGCGGCGTCGTTACGGGTGAAACGCCCTTTTTGGTTGTCCCGGACTATTGGGGCGTCGAGTATATTATAGGTGCCCCGGGTGGCCCACTCGTTGTCGAGAAACAGCCAGCGTTTGAGCACAGGATCGTCCTGAAAATACAGGAATACGCCGAGATCGTGCAGAAATTGCCCGAGAAACTGCGCGCGCCCTTCGTCGAGGTCATGCTTTTGGGCGATTTCGAGGTATTCGCGGTCGGATATGAAGGGCTTTTGTTTTTTCAGTTGCTCCAGTGCTTTCCGGATATCGGCCCAACGCGCCGGGATCGATTCATTGAGGTGTGGCAAATGGCGGATTTCCAGTTCGAGTGCTTCCCGCAAGCGTTCCAACTCGCGGCTGTCTTCCGGCGTACCGAGTTTGAGATCGATGGAATAAAGTCCCTTAATATTCCGGAAACGCCCCTGCAAACCGCTCAGGTTGATGTCGCGCATACGCCCGCCCTTGCGGTTCTGCACGATAATGACCGGGCTGTAGTCGGAAAGCAATTCCACGATCTGCAGCCAGTAGTTGAAGTCGGTGTCTTCTTTGCGGGCATCGGTTACCAAAATATACACGGATCGTTTGGTCAGGAAAAACTGGTGGGTGGCATGGTAGATTTCCTGGCCGCCAAAGTCCCACAAATGCGCCGTGTACGTGTTGCCGGATTTATCCTGAAAAGGCAAGGCATTTATCTCGATGCCGTGCGTGCTATCTGTTTCCAGGGGCATTGCTGCCTCACGACCTTTAAGCAGCTTGCGCGCCAATGTGGTTTTGCCTGCGCCGCCTTCGCCGAGAATGAGCAGTTTTACTTCTCTGACATAGACGGCGCCGCTCTTTTCCTGTTCCCGGAAATAGTTAAGGACGGCTTCGTTACCTTTTTGGACGATCTCGGGCGGCGGAGCGTTTAAAGATTTATTTCCATACAGCCAAATATGTTCCAATGTGCCGGCATTTACCGCCGGCGGCGTGAACTCCCGTAATCGGTTGCCGCTCAAATCGAGCCATTTCAGCCGGCTCATGCCCTCTGCCGAAAAAACACCCAGCCGGTTATCCTTCAAGTTCAGGGCCTCGATACGCGCCAGATCGAAACCTTCGAGTTTCCGGATTTCAGCCCATTGCTCATCGGTAAGGCCGGCCCCGGCCAGGTTGAGCCCTGCCAGCCGGCCGTCGCGCAGGGCGTAGCGAAAAGGCCGGTCGTCGCGCACGGGCATGACGGCAGAAACGGTGTCACCGTTGAAGCGGACCGGGGCGGGATGGAGTTCGCGGCCGCCGAGAATTTTTTTAATGCCGGCAATAGTGTCGCTGGGTTGCATCTATCTGGTATTGGAGCGCTTTGATTTTTATTTAAAATTTTCAACCATGCAAGAAAAAGAAAACGTACTTACCCTGACTTACGATTTACTGTTGTACATCGTGCCCTGCCTCCAGAAATTTCCGAGGTCCCAGAAATTTGTTTTGGCCGACCGCTTACAGAATAACCTGACCGGTTTGCTGGAGCTGCTGATCGAAGCGTATTACAGCCGCGACGAACGGAAGCGCGCGGCTTTGCAAACGGCCAACCTGCAAATCGAGAAAACCCGTTACCTCGTGCGGCTGGCCAAAGACCTGCACTGCCTTGATTTGCGCCGTTACGAACTAATCGCGGGCAAACTTAATGAAATCGGCGTACAAACCGGCGCATGGCTTAAAAGTTTGGGGCGATGAAAACACACAAAAACTTGTGGCCTGCCATCGCCAACTTTCAGAATTTGCTGGTAGCAGCTCAAAAGGCCCAACGCGGGAAACGGCTGCAACCCAATGTAGCCCGTTTTAACGTCGACCTGGAACACAACCTGATCCAATTGCTGGCAGAACTGAACGATGGCAGCTACCGGCCCGGCGTTTATCGCAGTTTCCACATTTTCGACCCCAAGCCGCGTATGATCAGCGCGGCGCCTTACCGCGACCGCGTGGTACATCATGCCCTGTGCAACGTAATCACACCGATGCTGGAAAAAACGATGATCGCCGATTCTTATGCCAACCGGGAGGGCAAAGGCACGCACCCCGCCGTCGAACGCTTTCGCAAATACAGCAGGCTTTATCCTTTTGTGCTGAAATGCGACATCAAAAAATTTTTCCCTTCCATTGATCACGAAATCCTGAAACTGGAATTGCGGCGCAAAATCGCCTGCTCCCGTACCCTGAGTCTTTGCGACCGGATTATCGACAACTCCAACCCGCAGGAACCGCATGTCGCCTGGTTTCCGGGAGACGATTTGTTCACTCCCATGTACCGGCGGCGCGGCCTGCCCATCGGCAACCTGACCAGTCAACTCTGGGGCAATTTTTACCTCGATCGCTTGGATCACTTTATCAAAGAAAAACTCGGGCGACGCGCTTACCTGCGCTACGTGGACGATTTTGTCGTATTCGGCCACTCCAAGGCTGAACTTTGGGAAGTCAAACGTCAGATCGCCGATTTTTTACAAAATTACCGCCTGTTGCTCCATGAGCGCAAAAGCCGGGTATATCGCACCGGCGAAGGCGTCACTTTTCTCGGTTACCGCGTTTTCCCGCACTTCACTTTGCTGCCTTCGGCCAATGTCCGCCGCTTTCGCAAACGCACCCGGCGCAAATTGAAGGAGTATTGGAACGGTAAAATCAGCGCGCAAAACTTCACCGCGAGTCTGCGCGGATGGGAAGGCCACGCTTTGCGGGCCGATACCTGGCGCCTGCGAATGAAGCTGCGAAAAGAAATTTTCGGGAAATAAAATGGCCCCGGTACGGCGTTCGACCCCGATGCCTCGGGGCTACTAACTGTGCGGGGCCCCTTACCTGTTCGGTCTTATTCGCCCCGATGCCTCGGGGCCAAGCATAGACCCGGGCATTGCCGTGGGCTTCTCATCTCAGCCGGGGCGGATCGTGGTCACACCCCGTGCAAAATGCTTATATTCCGGCCATCGGCAGAAGTTCTGGCCAACCGAAAACCGTTGTTGTTGTTCCTGTTGTTTCGGTTGTTCCTGTTGCGGCGGGCGACCCGGCAATTGTGTTCATTATTGTTCCACGAACCGCCACGCAACACGGCGATACAGGCAATACCCGCATCAAAGATCGGTATTTTTAAAAAAAATTTTTCGGCTTCGCCGAAAAAAAAATAAAAAAAGGACAAAGCGTAAAAGGGTAAAAGCGCAAAGGGTAACGTGCTTACCCGCCCCTGGCCAACCGAAAACCGCTGCCGTTGAACCTGACGTTCCGGACGTCCCCGTAGCGGCGGGCGACCCGGCAATTGAGATCATTAAGGATCCACGAACCGCCACGCAACACGGCGAGTTCTTCATTGCCGCCCGGCCAGGCTTTGCCGTCGGCGGGGGCGCCCCGGTAGTTGTCGTGCCAGTTGTCGGCGCACCATTCCCACACGTTTCCGCTCATGTCGTACAGATCGAGGGCGTTGGGCAGCAGCAGGCCCACGTCATGGGTTTCCCCGCCGCTGTTCTCATTGTACCAGCCAACCTGGGCGAGCAGGTCGCTGCCGGCGAAGCGGTAGGGTTCGTTTTGCCAGAAGGGCCCGCCCCGGGCGGCGTATTCCCACTCGGCCTCGGTGGGCAGGCGGTAATCCTGCCCGGTTTTTTTGCGCAGGGCGGGCAGGAAATCATCGACTATCCGGTTCCAGGATACGTTTTCCACCGGACGCCGGGGGCCTTTGAATCTGGAAGGATTTTCGCCCATGACGGCCACCCAAAGGTCCTGCGTGACCGGGAACTCGCCGAGGTAAAAGTCATCGACCGTGACGCGGTGAGCAGGCTTTTCTCTGTCCTCGGCGTCCTTGTCGTTGTCGTCGCTGCCCATGCGGAATTCGCCCCCGGGCACATGCAGGAGGCGGTACGTCGGTATGCCGGGAAACTGGTTGATGGGGATGGGATCGAGTCGGGTCAGTGTTGTCAAGGGTGGAGTGTGTGTATGGCTGTT
>JAKLJF010000820.1:0-280 GCA_023151335.1 Thermoanaerobaculia bacterium
CGTCTTTCCAGAAATAGCTGACCGGTCGGAGTTTCATCAGGTCATGCAGGCCGTAGGCAAGTGGCTGGATATCGCGTTTGAGGCGCGCATCGGAGGTATTGATGGAACCATCGACGGCCCAGACGCTCATCCAGCGGTTTGAGGAGGTACCCAGTTGGCGGGTATTGTCGTTGGCGGGATTAAAATGAGCGTTACATACGATGCTAAAACCCGAACTCGGACCGATGATCCTGCCCGATCCAAAATCGATGGAACCGTCCGAAATAATGCTGGAAGCATA
>JAKLJF010000820.1:290-2777 GCA_023151335.1 Thermoanaerobaculia bacterium
CGGTAATTGGCGTTTCCGAGGGAAACATCGCTCCCCCAGGGCCGGAAACTTTGGCCGTAGTGCAGGATCAGTTCGTTGGCATTTCCAAACAATTGTGCCGCGTCGCCGAAGTATATTTTTCCGTCGAGGCCGACGTTGCCGGCCACCCACAGTTTGCTGAGTCCCATGTCGGTGGTGCCGATGCCCACCTTGCCGTTTTGCTCGAAAATGACCGAACTGGCCAGCGTGGCGGGGTCGGAAAACCTCGGCAGATAACCTGCAACGCCGCTGCCCCCAACACCGCCCGGGCCGGGCGGGCCCTGCGGGCCAGGGTCGCCCTTTTCGCCCTTGTCGCCTTTCGGACCCTGCGGCCCTTGTGGCCCTTGTGGGCCCTCAGGCCCTTCCGGGCCAGGAATGTTGCTGGCCGATTTTTGGGCATAAAGGGCGTAGGGTACCGACATCAGTTGCGAAGCGCCGAAATTTTCATTCGCCTCGAAAACGCCGTTACCGTTCATATCCACCGATACGGCGAGAAAGTGGGCGGCAAGCCCCCAGTTTATGCCACTCATATCGTGGGGCTGCCCGCTCACGGCATTACCGGCCCCTATGACGGCGCCGACGGCGCCTTGTGGGTTGACGGTCAGCGTCTGGGTTTCGGCGAAGCGCAACAGACCGTCGGCGCTGTTCTCCCGGATCTGGAAGCGAAGTTTCAGGGTACTGCCGGGGGTAAAGACGGAACCGTCGGATTTGCGCGGCACTGCCTGGTAGTTGAATCCCGCGGGGGCGCCCGTTTGGGCATAGAGGGAGATGGCGCTCAGGAAAACCAGAGCGAGCCAGATTGTTTTTTTCATAGCTTAATCTGAAAAGGAGGGGGTGAAGAGTTATTGCAGGTGTTGAATTTTGGCCACTCCGGCCAGACGCCCGCTTTCATCGAAGGCGCGCAGGAGGTAAAAACCGGACGGCAATGTGCCGAGATCAAACTGGGCAAAACCGTTTACCTGAACGAGACCGGTCACGGGACGGCCCGTAAGGTCAAACAATTGGGCCTGCAGGAGCGGCATGCCGGTTTCGACGTTGACGTACCGGGTAGCGGGATTGGGGTAAACGGTCAGTGAGACGGCCTGTGCGTTGCCGGGATCGCCGGTGGACACGAGCGGCGCCACCCATACCTGCTGGAAGCCTTCGCCCCAGTAGAGACCGGCAGCCGGGCGGGCGGCAACTGCCGTTTCGCCGACCGTCCAGTAGAGCGCCCCTGTGGCGGTTGTGACGGCGCCTCCCGAAGCGCCCACAACCTGAAGCGTCATACTTTGCGCAGCCAGGCAGGCAGGCAGGATAACCGGCAGTAATGCCGGCAGAAAATTGATTTTTTTCATGTTTGGTGAAATTTACCGTTGAGTAGTGCGGTGATGATCGGGCTGGCCAACCCTGGTTTCAACGGCGCAAAGGTGCAGCCCTCACCCACCCGGGCAAAAGCCGGATGTGTGGATTACGTTTTTTTTGAGTCTTTTGCAGTAAATGGCGTGCAGGCTGTTTGTCCGCTTATGGCTGGTAAATCGTCAGCGTATGGTCGTCCCAGGTATAGGTGCCGCGGCCCGAAGCCTGGTCTTGTATCACCTGTTCCGCGATGAAGCGAAGGGTATCCCCGCGTTGCGCGAGCGGAATTTTCGTTTTGGCTTCCCACTCTTTTTCCGAGGGGATATCGATGAGTGCCAGTGCGTTGCCGCCGCCGAATTCCCACCACATATCGAAGGAAGTCAGGTTGTTTTCAAAACGCACGTAGCCGCCCCGGCCCATGGAAGCGTAATGGAGGCGGCCCGGTTTCGCGCGCGATTTTTGCGCCCCGGACCGGTAGAAGCCGGCAACGCGGTTGATCAGTTCCGCGATGCGTTCAACAAAATCTTTTTTCACGTTCAACCATTGGCAAATTTCCTCCACGGATTTTCCTGCTTCAGGATGCATACGGGTCAGGCCGCGCAGCAGTTCCGTCCGGGTCGGTTCGATGAGTTGTATGTGTTGATTTTCAAGGTTTTTACGGGTTATTTTTCTCCTGCCTGCCGGTCTTTTTGCGGGCTTTTTGCGCGGCCTCCTATTCCGGGGCAACCCGCGCTTTAACCACGCCTTTCGGGGATTCCTTCACACCCTTTTCCAGATGCTTTTTCCAATCCGTAATCCGCAATCCGTCCCGAGGCCTCGGGACAATCCGCAATCCTAGTTCCACCTCGCTTTGCCCGCGGCGAAAAGTACGATGAAAATAACAAGCACCCAGATAATCGTCAGCAAAATGGTTGCGCCGGATTGATGACCTTGTTCTTTGAGCCGCCAGGCCCCGTAAGCGGTACCCGCAAAAAACAGAAAGAGCAGCATTGCCGCGAGCATTTCCTTTGGTTTCAGGCGCGGGCCGGAGGCCAGGCCCAGCAACGTAGCCACCGTGGAAAAACCGATAATGCCAGCAACGAAAGTGTGCAGCGAGAAAAGGATTTTGTATAACATAGCGGTTTTGAACTGCAT
>JAKLJF010000821.1 GCA_023151335.1 Thermoanaerobaculia bacterium
GAATTCAAATTAGCCCATTTAGCAGGCGCAGGATTATCCATGGAGGCATTGACAGCCAGTAAACTCGGAGGCGCTTTGAATGATTTTACGACTCAAATGGTTTCAAACAACGGTGATTTCAGTAAGTACAATATTTCTTCAACGCTTTTCGAACTTAACCCATTCGCAAACCCGTTCGTTAGTATGGCATTCCAGGGCTATGGGTCTGAAATATTTTCTTTTAAGGGATTAGAATATCAAGGAATAGGTAGACAGGGATTTAGTTTGAAGACAACATTCCAAAAAGGAAGCGTAAATACAATAGGTAATTTTTTAGGTGATTATCCAGCAGCCAAACTGGAACCATTCAGATTGGGCCCAACATTTAACTTCATGGGTTCTCACATATTAAACAGTCCTGGTAATCTGGGGGCTAACTTCATCAACGATAAATATTTTGATGACAAATAATAATTCCTGATAGTTTTTACTGAATCATTTATCGCTTCATGCATCAGCAAACTTAATTTATTCAAAATGTCAATCAGGATAATAAATTCTCTCATTTTTTCCTTTTTATACGGATCGCTATTTATTACGAACGCGAATGCCCAATCCACCAAAGACAACGCCCCCGAGGCGTACAAATTTGACGCCCTTGGAACCAAAGAGTTGGTGAATTTATCTACCGGCGATTTCAGTTATACCATCCCGGTGCTGAATATCCCGGGGCCGGGCGGCGGTTACAACATTTCACTCACATATAATGCCGGCATTAAAAACGACGAAGACGCTTCCTGGGTGGGGCTGGGCTGGAGTTTGAGCGCCGGCGCCATCACCCGAAATATAAACGGCTCACCCGATGACGTGAAACAATTCAGAAACAGCCGTTTGCTGTACAACCGGCAGACTTTTAACAGCAATACCACTTTTCACACGGTCAATGACCTTTTCCGCTGGAATTACCTCAGCTGGCAAAAAAACGCTAACCATTCCAGAAAGATTTTATGGAAAAACTCCGGGTTTTACATTGCCGCGGGAAACAGTGCGGAAATATTAGCAAGACAGGCAGCCTACACTGCCGGCACTATGCTGGTCGACTATTTGAATGAGCATGCCAATCCCAATAAAAGGGATTATACACAAACGGTAACGGGTGGCGATAACGGCGGAAATACCGGCTTTTTTGTCAACGACAAGGCAATTGAGTTTGATGTAAGCCGGATTGGCGGCGACTTTGTCTATGATCAAAATACCTGGTTTTACGATATCGGACATTTTACCGCACTGGATTATGAATTATTTGGAAATAACAGCCAGTTTACCTCGGGCGCTTTCTATTTGGGGGATGCCTACAAACTGGACGAATCCTGGGGCAGGCAAAGTTACAATTATATGATGGATATGTACACCAATTCGACCAGCCGGGATGGATCTGCTCTTGCCGGCAACAACCTGTCTTTCCCCGCATACGACGACTATAATGTGAGTGCGCCGGGTTTATTAGGCAATATTTCCCCGGTAACCCTCAAGGACGGACTACTATTAGGAGGCGGCCATGTGGATGAAAACGACTATTACCAGTATATGATGGAAACAGGCGCCCCAAACAAGCTGTTCAAATCGAGCACCGCATCCGCTAACTCTATGGAAATCAATAAACTAAGTTTTGTTTTCAGGGGACAACACCCTACGATCAAAAGCGCGCCGGGCGATTTTACCATTTCCGGCGGGAATGTCGTTTCGAACCCGGGAACACTCCTTTTTCCCGATGGATTGTGCAGCGGTAAAGTAGTTGGCGGAAAGTACGTGCAGGCTAATTTTGACGGCGATGGACGTATTTATAGTTACAAGATAACCACGGAAGACGGTACAACGTATCATTTCGACCTCCCGGTTTACCAATATGAACGGATGATCGAAACTATTGATGGAAACAACGCCGGAATGATCAATGAACAACGGATTCTGGATAAATACGCCTATGCCTGGATGCTCACAAGCGTCACGGGACCGGATTACAAGGACAATGGCACAGCCGGCATAGATAATACAGATGGCGGAAGCTGGGTAAAATTCAATTATGGAACCTGGACAAATGCTTATATCTGGCAAACACCATATAAATGGACGCCCAGCCTCACTGCCGAAACAGATGAAAAAATAAAATTAAATGAATGGGGGATCAAACAATTGGTTTACCTGAACAGTATTGAAACAAAAACGCATAAGGCTTATTTTATAAAATTTGTTCGAGAGGATAATTTAGGCGCTGATTTGCAAATCAATAAAACAATATCGACAATCCTGAATCATAAAATGCGTAATTTTCAAGCCGGCACTTACTTCGTCAGAGAACCGTATACAAATGCAGTTGATCCCAGCTATACTCCAACTATTTGCACCGAACTGGATGAAAACCAAAACACTCTTAGTTTTACCTATAAAATGCTATATCTAGACCCTAACTCCACGCTGTTATCCGGCCCGGGCAGTTATCTGAAAACACTCCTGGAAAATCCCGGACAGCAAAAAGTTCTTGGTCTGAAGAAAATAATTCTGTTTAAGAAACGGGATGATGGTACAGAACCTATCGGTATGGGCGATTTCGATTATACCGTAAACGGCATAGGCAGTTCGGATAGGGTGCATTTAAAAATATCTTCATTGATCAATAACGCTACGTTTGGTGGGAAGAAACTATACATTCCCGGCCCGCAAAACAATTCCAATCCCTGTGATTATATCGCGGCAAATATTGACCAGACCGATTATGAAGTGTACAGGCATAAATATT
>JAKLJF010000822.1 GCA_023151335.1 Thermoanaerobaculia bacterium
AACCCGTTAAACCCGTTAAACCCGCTCAACCCGTTAAACCCGCTCAACCCGTTAAACCCGCTCAACCCGTTAAACCCTTCTTGAGAAAATTTTAACACTTCATGCAACCCCGCCGAATATTAATTGTCAATTAGAGTCAAATCACAAAATGGACGCCACGCAAACGCACCGCGACCTGATCGAACGCTGTAAAAAGGGCCGCCGCGACGCGCAGTTTGAGTTGTACCGCCTGTATTCGCGGGCTATGTACAACACGGCATTGCGTATGGTGCAAAACCCGCACGATGCCGAAGACATACTGCAAAGTACGTTCATCGAGGTGTTTCTTAAGCTGGACACCTTCCGCTATGAAAGCAGCATCGGCGCCTGGATCAAGCGCATCACGGTCAACAAATGCATTAACTTCCTGAAAAGTCGCCGCCTGGCTTTTCAGGAGCTGACCCCATTAAACGAACGTTCTGAAGAACCGGAACCCGAATTCGAGTCTCCTTTCAGCATTGAGCGTATCAACCGGGCAATCGGCGAATTACCCGATGGTTACCGGATGGTTTTTACGCTGTATGCCATGGAAGGATACGATCACGAAGAAATCGGGGATATCCTCGGTATCACGGAGGCTACGTCCAAATCGCAGTACAGCCGCGCCAAATCAAAATTGCGCGAGTTACTTTCGGCGTAAATTCCGTTATATCCCCGGGACACGTTTACGAAACTTTTGAAGTTTTGTAAACGTACACCCAGCCGGTTTCAGAAACAAAACACCCAAAAATTGTTTAAAAGCGGAGCAATGATGTCCAACAGCAGCAATTTAGAGCAATTTATCCGGCAGCAACGGGATGCTTTCGATACGGCCGAACCCAATCCGTCAGTTTGGTCCTGTATTGAAAAAAACCTGAACCGGGCCCAAAAGGGCGACCAGTTGGAGCAGTACATCCTCCTGAACCGGTCGCTTTTCGACACCGCACCCGCGCCGGAAACCATTTGGGAAAATATCGAACAGGCATTGACACATACGCCTGCCGACCCACTGGAAACCTTTATCCGGGATAACCGGCCCGCCTTCGACACCCATACGCCCGACTTGCGCGTTTGGGCAGCGATCGAACAGGCCGTTCCGGCACAATCCGCCAAAATTATCGGTATGCCCTGGCACCGGGCCCTGCTCCGGAGCGCTGCAGCCATTGCCTTGTTGGTCACCGGTATCAGCATAGGCGTTTGGTATGCCCGCGCCGATATGTCGGGTCAGTCGGGCATGGCCATGAGCGAAGTGTCGACCGAATACGCCGAACTGGAACAATACTACCAGCGCGATATCAGCGCTAAACAGGAAAAACTGGCTACGCTCGTGTCCAACCGCGATCAGGATTTGAACGCCGATCTGTTGCAAATGGACAAAGTAATGACCGAACTAAGGCAGGAACTGGCCAATGTTCCTCCGGGCAACAGGGAAAAGGTCGTACGCGCCATGATTGAAAATTATAAGGCCAAAGCAGCCATATTGGAACGTGTTCTGGAACATCTGGAACAACAAAAACAACCAGCAACGACAAACAGCGGAAATTATGAAGTCGATAACATTTAAGTTCAGCAGCATGCAGCGATCGTTACTGCTCTGCCTCGTTTTACTCGCCGGCGCCATACCCGGCAGAGCGGATGGGCCCGATCGCGAATTTACCAAGACCATTAACCGGGAATTTGCAACCACCCCGAACGGCATGACGGCACTTTATAACAAGTACGGCAAAGTCAATGTAAATACATGGGCCAATAAGTCGGTGAAAATTGATATCACGATCATCGTCAATGCCAACGACCAACGCGACGCAGACAAAACGTTCGACCGGATCAAAGTCAATTTTATCAATACGGCCGGTTATGTGAAAGCAGAAACCATGGTGAACATGGATAATAAAAACTGGTGGCCCGCCAATTCCTGCCAGGATTTCAAGATCAACTACGAAGTATGGATGCCCGTCGACAACCAGCTGGACCTGAAGAACAAATACGGTAATTCGTACGTCGCAGCACTGAACGGCAAACTCATGGCTGAAATCAAATACGGCGACTTACGCACCGAAGCCATCAACAATGACGCCGACGTATACGTCGGATACGGGAAAGCCACGCTGGCCAGCGTAAAAAACCTGTCCGGCCAGATCAGCTACGGCGGACTGACCATTACTTCGGCCAATGATATCCAGGTGGATACCAAATATTCCGAATTTAAGGTAGACCGCGCTAACACCATTCGGGTAACTTCCAAATACGATGATTTTAGCCTCGGCGACATCCAGGACCTGCGCGTGCAAACCAAATATACTAACGTACGGGTACAGAATATCCGTGCTGCATTTGTAACGGCGCAGTACACGGATATCAAAGTAAGTAATGTATCGCAAACCATGGACTGCGACCTGATGTACGGCAGTCTCCAGGTAGACGCCCTGGCGCGCACTTTCTCCGAAGCCAACGTGGTGGGTAAATACACGGATGTAAAAATGAACGTGGAAAGCGGCGCCGCCTTCCGGTTCGATGCCGAAGGCACCCACACCGGTCTGCGATATCCGACCGGCGCCACGATTCGCCGCAAAGATGAAAAATCCGGCGGCTACTCCGCGGTACAGGGATTTGTCGGCGACGCCAATGCCCCGCGCGTAGTGAAAGCGCGGTTGAATTACGGAGATTTTGTACTAAAATAAAGAGGTTGAGCGGGTTGAGCGGGTTTAACGGGTTGCGGGTTTAACGGGTTCGGATACCCTTGGCTTCCTTACTATC
>JAKLJF010000823.1 GCA_023151335.1 Thermoanaerobaculia bacterium
CTGAAAACGCTCAACCTGACTTATACCCCCACTAATATCAGTCAGGTATTGTTTGACGAAATCATCGGTACGCCGCGTGAAAAAGGCGGTGCGATCTGTGGAACCTGCCCGAATCCCAATAATCCGAATTGTAAAAATGCCGCGAACTGTACGGGAAAAAAGGGAAACAAAGCCTGCCCCGGCAACGGCCCTAAAGGCAACGGCAGTTGCACCGGTAGCGGACCTATGGGTAACGGCCCCGGCAGTGGCAACTGCACAGGCAACGGACCAATGGGTAACGGCCCCGGAAACAGCAACGGCAATGGTAATGGCGGGCAAGGTAACGGAAACGGGCCCCGCGGCAACTAATGATGCGAAGAACGCAATACGTGAGCGCCGTTTTAACCGCTTCAGGACACTTTAGAATAACTTCAGGGGCAACCGGGATCCGCTGCTCCTGAAGTTATTCTAAAGTGTCCTGAAGCGGTTAAAACAAATAGAAGCAACCTTCAATCCAACATGCTTGTACCCAAACATATATGTGACGGTTTGAACGACCTGGAGATTATCCGGCAGTCGCTGAAAACAGTGGACTATTTCTCCTGCCTGTATGAGCGGTACGAAGAAAAACTATTGCGTTATATCAAACGTATTTCTTTTACCACCGATGACGAAGCGGCCGACATCCTGCAGGAAGCCTTTATCAAAATCTGGAAAAACCTCAATGCTTTCGACCAAAGCCTGAAACTCTCGAGCTGGATTTACCGGATCGTACATAACGAGGCCATTTCCTTTCTGCGGCAAAAAAAATCTTACGGCAAAGGCCATACAACTCCCTGGCATGATGATTTGTATGTCCTTCTGCCCGACGAAACGGAAGGGGTAGCGGCGGAAGAACTGGAAGACCGCGACAAATTCACGCACCGCATCCTTGCTCAACTGCCGCCGCCGTACCAGGAAGTTCTGGTTCTCCGGTTTCTGGAAAATATGAGTTATGAAGAAATTTCGGATATCCTGAAGATCCCTGAAGGAACGGTCGCTATCCGGCTGAACCGCGCTAAAAAGATCTTCCGGGAGTATGCCGGACACCCTGTTTGACTTCAACCTGTTCCTGACTATGAAACGATCGGAAAAACTTATCCAAACCATCCGGGAGCGCGACATCAAGCCGGCGCCACGGATATACTTTGTGCTGAAAAGTGCCGCGGTCTGGGGCGGTTTTGCGCTGGCCGTTGCGTTGGGCGCCGTCGCTTTTTCCGTGATCCTGTTCTCTATCCAGCAAACAGATTTCGACCTGCTCGGTCACCTGTCGCACTCTCGGCTGGAGTTCGTCCTGGTAATGCTTCCCTTTTTCTGGATAGCGTCGCTGTTCGTTTTTCTGCTGATCGCCATGAGCACCTACAAACACTCCGGCAAAGGCTACAAGCTGACTACCGGCCGCCTGGCCGGCTACAGTGCGGCGCTCAGTATCCTGCTCGGTACCGGCGTATTTCTGGCCGGCGGCGGACGCGCCCTGGAACAGGCCTTCGGCCTGCGGGTCAGTATCTATGAAAGCATGCAGGAGAAAAAGGTCAAAATCTGGTCGATGCCGGCACAGGGATATCTTTCTGGCGACATCATTACCGCCAGCGACACCACTTTTACTTTACGGGATTTTAAAGGGAAAATCTGGAGCATCGAATACCCCGGCGCTTTTGTAGCGCCGGTGGTGGCGCTGGAACCCGGTGAAAAAGTGAAAATGATCGGCAAACAGGTGCATGACGACCTTTTCCGGGCCGATGAAATACGGCCCTGGGGCGGGCCGGGCATGCGGATGCGGCATCAATGACCGATCCTGTAGCCGTTTAGAAAATCCCTGACGGTCATCCGTCGCTTACCCTCCAGTTGCACCTCCAACACCTCGACAGATCCGTCCAACGTGCAGATTTTTAAATAACTCTTCCCGTCCGACACGAACTGCCCCGGCGGAGGCATATCCCCCGCGGGCGCAGCTTTCAGCGTACGCAGAATCTTGAGGGTTTTACCGTCGAGCGTCGTCCAGGCGCCTGGGTAGGGACTGAGGCCGCGTATAAAATTGTGCACCCTCGCGGTGGGTTGCGCAAAATCGATCCGGCAGGTTTCGGTGAAAATTTTGGGTGCATGGGTGGCTTCGGTGTCCGATTGCGGCAGCGGACGGGCTTCGCCGCGTTCGATGGCCTGCACGGTACACAGCACCAATTGCGCGCCGAGCAGCATCATGCGGTCGTGTACTTCGCCGGCAGTGTCGTTTTCGCCGATGGGCAGTTTTTCCTGGAACAGAATATCACCGGTGTCGATCTCGTGCCGGAGCAGAAAAGTGGTGACGCCGGTTTCCGTTTCGCCATTGATAATGGCCCAATTAATGGGCGCCGCGCCGCGGTATTTGGGCAATAGCGAACCGTGCAGGTTGAGCGTACCCAGGGGCGGCATGTTCCACACTGCTTCCGGCAGCATCCGGAACGCCACTACCACCTGCAGATCGGCCTGCAACGCCCGGAGTTCTTCCAGAAAAACCGGATTTTTCAACTTCTCGGGCTGTAACACCCTTAAGCCATGCGTCAGGGCAAATTTTTTGACAGCCGATTCCTGTATCCCCGAACGCCCACCGGGCTTGTCGGCAGCGGTGACCACGGCCGGAATTTCATAGCCGTGTTGTAATAGAATCTCCAGTGAAGGCACGGCAAATTCGGGCGTGCCCATAAAAACGATACGCATGAGGGCAAAGGTAAAACAGGTTGAGCGGGTTTAACGGGTTTAACGGGTTTAACGGGTTTA
>JAKLJF010000824.1 GCA_023151335.1 Thermoanaerobaculia bacterium
TGCCATTTTCAGCTTTTCTTCCTCCTTGCCCAGGCTGTCGGCCATGAGTTGCCGGGAAAATTCCAGTTGTTCCAGCCGACGGTTGGTTTCTTCTTTTTGCAGACTGTCGCTCAGTGCCAGGTATTGTTCGTGATAGGCCAGGGCGGGTTTACTTTGCCCCAGCGCCTTGTGGGCCTCATACAGGCAATGGCAGGCATTTTGTTCGGGGCGCAGGGCTTTTATCTGCCGGCTTATGGTCAGTGCTTTTTCGCACCATGCAACGGCCAGGGCATATTTTTTTTGTTTCAGATGAAGAGTGCCGATGTTGTGATATGAGTTCAGAATGCCGGGTTTTTCATCCAGTTTTTCCTGTATCGCCAGGCCTTTACGATAATACTCAAGGGCTTGGGAAAAAAGGCCCTGATCGCTAAACATCAATCCGATATTGCTGTAAACACCGGCCATGCCCTGACGGTCGTCCAGTTCCTCTCGCAGGGCCAGGCTTTTTTGAAAATATTCGAAAGCCCGGCCGTATTGACCCTGGTTGTTATACACCGAGCCTATATTATTGTAGACAATGGCCATACCGTGTTTATCACCAAGGCGTTCTTGCCACGGTGCGCTTTTCAGGTAATATTCCAGGGCTTTCCCGGGATTATTTTGGTCGCCGTAAAGGATACCGAGGTTGTTATAGGCATTTGCAATACCGCCTTTGTCTTCGAGTTCTTCCTGGATGGCCAGGTCTTTGCGGTAGAATTCGAGGGCTTTCAGATTATTGCCCAGGTTGCGGTACACCAGGCCGATATTGTTGCAAATAGCCGCAACGCCCTTTTTATCGCCCGCTTCCTGCATGGCTGCCAGGGCTTTTTGATAGCTTTCCAGCGCCACGATATAATTGCCCTGTAAATTCTGCGTCGAACCGATAATGTTAAGGGCTTTGGCCTGCCATTTTTTGCTGTTGATTTTTTCGGCAAAATGCAACTCCTGCAGGGCCAGGGCGTAGGTCGAATCCGGGTTGCTGTACAACTTACTCCAGGCCAGCGCCTGAACGGCTTTCAGGCGTACGGTATCGGCCTGTCCGATATCGATCCATAGCCGCCACAGGCTGTCGGTATGGTTCTGTGCCCGCATTTCGCCGGCCATACCCCACAAAATCAGCAGGAAAAATATCCGTTTTATGTTTTTTACGAGCATTCGATCACTTGTTGAGCAACGGCACTTTAACCACAAACTCATCCTCCCGCTCGCCTGCCTGAACAGGCTTGTCGGTGAGCAGGGCAAAACGGTTGATGATATTTTGCAGCCCCATGCCGGTGGAAACGACCTCCACGCCGCGCGGCCGGAAATTGTTCCGGACGCTCAGGTGGTCCCCATCCCTGGTAATGGCGATGTGCAGGGGTTCGCGCTCCGACATGCGGTTGTGTTTCACGGCGTTTTCCACCAGGATCTGTAACGTCAGCGGTGGAATACTGCTGGTTTGAACGGTGTGGGGGTCCAGATCAATTTTTACTTCGAATTTATGTTCAAAACGGGTTTGCAACAAAAAGGTATAGGATTGCAGGAACTCCAGTTCGGTGGCGAGGGGTACTATGTCCGTTTCGCGTTGTTCGAGAATATACCGGTAGGCCCGTGCCAGCCGGTCGATGAATTGTTCGGACAGGTCGGGGTCTTTTTTTACCAGCGAAGAGAGAATACTCAGGCTGTTGAAAAGGAAATGCGGGTTCACCTGGCTTTTGAGCGCGCTGAATTGCGAGAGCAGATTTTCTTTTTCCAGTTGTTCGGCTTTCAGGTGAACCTCTTCCATGTAGTCCATAATATGACGGTTTGCAATAAGGATGTAAACACAAAGCGACAGCGTGGCAAACTGTCCGTAGGTAGCCCGCGTGGCGTGTTGCAGGTCGGCCACAGGGTAATCCATGCCCAGGGCCCGGAAAAACAGCCATTCGGTAAACTGTAATATCAGCGCGATGCCGGCCATGCTGGCAATAAAAAACAGCAGGCCGGCCAGCAGATTGGGCCACAATACGGCCGTGCGCAGGATATAGTCGCCCCATAAGCGGCGCAGGTTTTTTTGTATCCATTCCGACATGCTGATCCACGCGTAAGTGACTGCCGTGCTGATCACGAATTGAATGGTAAAATCGGGAAAAATGCGCTGCGACAAGGCCGTCCAGCTCCGGTCGTCGCTGTTGACGTATATACCGAGCGGCAAAAACACCAGCATCAAACCGGCAGCCATGATCCATTTTCGACGGGCGGGTATCGGTTTAGGCATAGGCAGGCGCAGGTGAAATGGTTTCCGGTTGATCCAGCAGCGGAATATGAATCGTGCAGGTGGTGTCGTCGCAGGTTTTGCGGATCATGCTGCCCTCCGGGTACAACGCGGCATAATGCGCTTCAAAGAGATTCCAGTTCCAGTCGCCGATGGTAGGATCAGGCTCTGTCCGGGGTTGCCGGTTGTATTGCATCAGCAGGTTGCCGGCTTCCATCGAGATACGCAGGGCCAGCGGCGATTGGGCCGACATGCGATTGGTCTTGATGGCCTCGTCGGCCAGCACCTGCAGGGTGAGCGGTAACAGCCATTTTTTGGCTGCTATGGCGTCAGGCACCTCGGTATCGATGCGAAATTTATTCCCGAAGCGCGTTTGCAGCAGAAATGCGTAGGCGGATAAAAATTCCAGTTCGGTTTTCAGCGACACGGTTTGCCGGTCGCGGTTTTCCAGCATGTAACGGTATGCCCTGGACAAGCGGTCGATGAATTGTTCCGACAACTCGCCGTCAACCTGCAC
>JAKLJF010000825.1 GCA_023151335.1 Thermoanaerobaculia bacterium
GGAATCTCTAAACCATCTAAACCATCTAAACCATCTAAACCATCTAAACCTTATTAGTCCCCCAGCGCCTTTTTGATCCCCACCCGTGCCGTCAGCAGGTCGTATTGGGCCTGCATGAGCGATTGCTGGGCGGAGTACAGTTGCTGCTCGGCGCTGACGAGCTCGAAACTGGAGCCGACGCCGGCTTTGTATTTGGTTTGGGTAGTATTGTATATGCGCTGGGCGAGATCGAGGTTCTTCTGCTGGCTTTTCACCCGTTCTGTGGCGTTGAGGTATTGTTTCCGGGCATTTTCCACTTCGAGCGTGATGGCATTTTCCAGTAATTGTTTCTGGGCGTCAATGGTTTGCACGCTGAGAACGGCGCGTTCGCGACGCGCCCGGGTGGTGCCGCCGTCCCAGATCGGAACGTTGACGGAAACGCCGGCAATGGCTGCCGGGATAAAAAACCACTTGGTGTCGTTGCCAAAGGCGCCCTGGAAACCCGGCTGATATTGTACGAAAGCGCTGACGGTAGGCATCCAGGTTTTGCTGTACAGTTCGATCTGGATGGCGTTCAGGTCGCGGCCTTTGAGCAGTTGTACATATTCCGGACGGTTGGAAAAATTTACTTCGGCGCCCGGATCTGCGCTGGTATATTCAGCCAGCAGTTGCTGGACGTTGCCGGAAAGGGCGATCTCCTGTTTGACCGGCATGCCCATGGCAAATTTGAGGGCGTTCACGACCACCTCGCGTTGCCGCACCAGGTTGTCGCGTTCGGCGCGCAGGGTCGACAGCGACAGCTCCAGGCGGTCCACATCGAGTTGTTCGGCAAAACCGGCCTGGTTGGTAGCCTTTGTTTCGGAGAGCAGTTTTTCAAGATTGCCGACATTTTTGTCGAGGATGGCCAGGTTTTCGGAGATCAGTAAAGCCGGCAGGAAGGCATCGGTCACGGCATTGCGCAGCTCGCGTTTGGTGACGGCCACCTGTTGTTCCACATACGCTTTGTAGTAGCGGGCTGCCCGGAGGCCCACCAGGTAAGAATTGCTGAACAGCAACTGGTTCCAGGTAAAGCCGGGCGTGAGGCTGTGATAGGCGTTGAAGGCAACCTTTTCGTCGCCGGCCCCGGGGATGCCCAACGCGCTGGCGGGGATGCCGGGGCGCTGGATAAAATACTGGTACCCAATGCTGGCCGACAATTGCGGATAACCGATCGATTTACTTTCCCTGATCTGACACTCGGCGTCGGTGATCTGAAGTTGCGCGATGCGGATTTGCGGATTATTGTCGTAGGCGTACTGGATACAATCCGGCAGGCTCATGGGCGCTTGTCCGACGGCTTCCCCCGTCGCGACCGAAACCCAAAGGCCGGCCAACCATAGTGTTTGCAATAGAATGCGGTGCATATTATCAGGATAGTTTTGCTTTCAATAGTTGTAATCCTTTATCGGAGACGATGCCGTAGAGATAGTGCATCAAAAACTCGTGAAAAAGGGTTTCTTTAGGATAGTGGTTTTGGGGAAACATATCTTCATCGAACAACTGGAACGACATGGCGATGTGCAGTTTAGTTACAATGTCTACGTCAAAATCGTTCCGGTACAACCCTTCTTTTATCCCGCGTTCGAGGTTTTTACTGACCAGCCCGTATAAAAAGTTCTGCTGAAAATCGCGCATCATTTCCCAGGCATCGCGGTGATATTTCTGCAGGTCGTACACAATATTGGTTTTCATCTGCTGCAGCATTTGTGCGTTGTTTTCCATGACGATAAACATTTCCTCCACGGCATTACCGGCATTCCGGAACATCTGTTCGCACTGCGCCTTTTCATCTGCAATGTGCCGTTGAAGCACCCTGACAACCAGATCGTCCTTGCTGTCGACAAACTGATACAGGGTTTTTTTGGAAATGCCCAGCTCCCGCGCCACGTCGTCCATGGAAATACTTTTAATTCCATACCGCAAAAACAGGTCTTCCACCCGTTTCAGCCATTTTTCCTGCTGTTCGGTAAACATGGCGCAAAGGTAACGGCGGAAACGATTTATGCAAAAATCGTTTCCACTGTTTTTGGAGTTTTTCGACGAACGAAAATAAAATTTCAACCAACCCCCGTTTTCGCTGGTCTCAACAAAATAAAAGACGTCATGTTGTAGGAAAAAGTGGCAGGTGGGCAAAAAAATCAGGATAGGGTGTGATTGGCGGGCACTTGTCCAAATTTTAATCTGTGAATTAAACCTTTGCAGGATTGCCTGTAGTGCCCGGATCTTTTACGAATGGACGGGCAGGAGAGGGTCAACCAACGATCCGGATGACAGCCTGTTTGCCGGACAACAAATTTGCCCGGCGATTCACGCGCGCTTCAGAGTTAAAAAGGTCAGGGCCAAGCAGGGCGTTTATTCAATTGCCTCCACATCCCGCCGGAAACGCTCGATCAGGTCGGTGGTAAATCCGCTGATCACCCGGTTTTCATCGGCGCTTTTACCGGCATGTATGGCCGCTACTTTTTCCAGCATTTCGATGAGGAAAGGGTATTCCGGGTCGGGGCCGACTTCCTGGCAGGCGTCGATCACTTTCTGGTATACTTCTTCCACCGGGCGTTGTTTCCGGGTCTCGTAGTCGAACGACCACTGGATTTCGGAGCCCCGCGGGTGTTGTTCCAGAATTTGTTTTACCTCTTGCAGTTCTTCGGGCTGTATATTGCCGTCGGCCATGGCCAGTACGTAAGCCAATTCGCCGAATGCCTCGTAGAGTTGGTCTTTTTTTGTCATAATTTGAAAGATAAGTCGATT
>JAKLJF010000826.1 GCA_023151335.1 Thermoanaerobaculia bacterium
CAATCGTCCCGGTGGGTACCCAGTCTTTCCCGCCGTTGAGGTAAAAGATGGGGCACAGCTCGGCGCCGCCGTCAAACGTCAGCAAGCCGTGGTTGATAAACTTTCCGCTCGCGTCTTTAAAATCGCCACAGCCGCCCGCGATATTGAGCACATCGTTGACAATGTAACTGGAGGGATTGCTCCCCGGCGCACATACGGCCTGGTCTTCTGTCCAGAAAGCGTGCTTGCCGTCGGCCGACACGAAATAGTGGTGCAGCGTCAGGTGCAAGGAGCCGTTGCCGGTGGGCGGATTGCCCTTGGCTTCGAGCCCGGTCACCACAGAGTTCATATAGCCTGCGTAAACAAAACAAATGGAAAAATGATATTCGTCAACCGGCCGGGTGATTGATATACCACCCAACCCTGCCGGGTCAACAGGCGGCCGGGGGAAGGGTCGGGGCTGTTGCTGGGAGGGGGAAGGTGTTTTGCCCTGCTTGCCCCGTGCCCTCCATACTTTAGTCGGTAGGCCTGGGGTGGGGTTTCGCCGGGCAAGGCAAAATGCTTAGGTTCTTGTAAATGTCTTTAGAAACTGTTGTTTGCGTGGAACAAAGTTTTCTCAACCGCCTCCGAAGGTGGCTCGAGATAAAAAAAGCCGGAGTTCGTTTTCTGATGCGGGCGTATCTGATTCCTGCGCCGCCCCCGGAATGGAATTATCCTGCCGGTACTGTCTATCCTGTTTCTGAAAAAAGACGCGCGGGCGGCTTCGCCTGTGCGTCTGCGTGGCGAAAAAACGCCTCACCCTGCCAATCCCAGCCGCTCCCTGGCCCTGGCCAGCATCAGCAGACGCGCGTCGGGCATTTTTTGTACTTCGTCATAAAGGAGTTGAATAACAATATGTCGCAGACCGTCTTCGTCGGTCCAGTCGTCTTCCTCGCCGCCTTCCGGGGTGCAAACAAAAATGATCCCGATATCGGGCAGTTCGGAAAATGTCGCTTCAATAAATTGGGTATCCAGCTTATCCGCGACATCTTGGTCAACAACTTTTACGACGATCATGGTTGAGGGTTTGTTTAACGGTTAAAAAAATCGGCAAACGGCACGATGGGGTTGTATGGCGGCCTCGGCAATTGCCGGGCCGGGGGCCGGGCCAGATTCTCCGGCAGGTTGGGGTAGCCAAACAGCCGGAGCTGCTCCTGCCGCAAACACTGGGCAAAGGAGCCCCGGTACTGAACGATGCAGGAAACTTTGTTTTTGATGAGGAAGGTCGCCCTGAATCGCCCGAATACGCCGCTGCCGGCGACACCGTATTTCCAAACCTCGTCTGTTTTCAGATAAAAATTGATGCGCCGGCTGTGCAAACAGGGATACCAGCCGTTTCTGCCGGCCGTCAGGGCATACTGTTCGAAGTCATCGGGTGTGTTCCGGCGTCTATCCGGCAGGTATGCTTCTTTCGGGCCGCGGGCAGGCGCGGGGGATTCTTCGGTGGCAAGGCCTGCTTTTGCCCGGGGCGCGAGGGCTGCCCCGGCCGAATGAAGGTACGGACGGGGCGCCCGGGCCGGGAAAGCCGGCTTTTTCAGTAAGGTGCTGTCGTGTTCCATGTTCGCCATTTTTTGTCCAGTGTGTGGTTGAAAGGCCGGATTTTTGGGTTTTCCGGTAACTATCGGTAATTTTCATGCAAAAATATGCTAATTAGTTATTTGATAAAATTTTTTTTCACAAAAATATAACTAATTTGCAATTGCAAATAACACATGGATCACCTTCAGATCGAACAGGGCATTCGCCTGCGGCAACTCATTAAGGCCCTGAAACTCAATCAGGCGACATTTGCTAAAAGTCTGGGCATGACCCAGCCCAACATCAGCCGCATGATCGGTGGGGGAAATACCATATCGGTGAAAGTATTAAACGCTATAACGGAAGCGTATAAAAATGTGAACCTGCAATGGCTCCTGACCGGGGAGGGGGCAATGTTCAAGGACGAAGCAGAACAGGGCGGGCAGGTCAAAGAGCCGCCGGCGCCGTATGCCGCGCGGGGCAAGGGCCGGCTGGAGGAGTTGGAAGAGCGCCTCGAACGGCTGGAAGAGGAAGTAACACTGCTGAAGACGGCTTTGGGGAAAAAGTAATGGCCTTAACCTTCGAGTAGACCGAATGGACGCCGGCTGCCAGCCGGCGTTACACCCACACCGCGAACACGCGCTTGCCATCTGCCTCTACCCACTCCTGCCGCCAGGACTTGAGAGCGCTGTGATCAAAAATAAGGAGGTAGCCCGTGTCGAGGCCTAATTGGTCGAGGTAGCCGGCTAATTGCGACAGGCCGCGTTCGTGGGCGGCTTCGCCGCGCCACACTTTCAGTTCGGCCACGTAGCGATGCTGGTAGAAGGTAATGACCACGTCGAGCCGGCGCTCTTCGGATATTTGCGGTTCTTTGAAACTGTAGCCGTGGCCGTTGAGGATGGGTTTGAGAAAAGCGAGGAAAAGCAGGCGTCCCTGGCGCTCCAGGAAATTGCGATCCTGTTTGCTGTATTCTTCCTTCATAAAGGCCTGGAAACGGGTGAGCACCTTCTCCAGGTCGAGGCTTTTCGCGGGGCCGGTATAAGCGCCGGCGTGTTGAACAAAGTCGCGCGATGGAGCGCCGGTCAGCAGTTTCGACGACATATAGGCCGCGATATACTCGGCGTATATTTTATTGTGAACGGCAAGGCCGGCGGCGTCTTTGAAGATGCCGTATTGAGCGCCCAGGTTAATCGTCGGGTTGGAGAGCACGAACGGGATGGCCTCCGCTT
>JAKLJF010000827.1 GCA_023151335.1 Thermoanaerobaculia bacterium
GGGCGCTTGCGGCTCCGACAGCCAGGCGCCTGCGCCGGCAGTGTCAGAGTCAGGCCCCCAACCGGCAGTCCGCAATCCCGTTCTGCCATCGCGGGACACCCTGCCGCCGTCGCCCGTTGTGGCCGATACGGTTGCACCGGCCAGGCCAACCAAGCCTGAACGCCCCAAGGGGAATGCCTCCGGCCCTGCCAAAGCGGTACCGCCGGCTGACGTGTCGGAAATCGCCAAATCACCGGCGCCCACTACGGCCCTTCCCTTACCCGGCGGTATGGAGCAGCACGGTTTTGTAGATCTGTCATCGCTGAACGCTTCCATTCGACTGGACATCCGGTATGCCACCACGAACAATTTTACCGCGGCGAAAATATACGATTGCGCCCGTTGCCTGTTGCGTCCTGAGGCAGCCCAGGCCCTGCTGAAAGCGCACCGCGCCCTGCAGCGTCAGGGGCTTGGACTAAAAATGTTCGACTGTTACCGGCCCCGCCCCTATCAACAGCGCCTGTGGGATAAAGTGCCCAACCCCGATTACGTCACCCCGCCGGAAAAAGGCTCCATGCACTCGCGCGGCGCCGCCGTCGATCTGACGATCGTGGATGCGCAGGGCAATGAACTCGACATGGGAACGCCCTACGACTATTTTGGCCGCGAAGCCCATTACGACTACACCCGCCTGCCCGGCAAAGTGCTGGCCAACCGCCGTTTGCTCCGCCGCACCATGGAAGCCGCCGGATTTCAGGGAATTCGCACCGAGTGGTGGCATTTTTCTTTCAGGGGGAAAAGTTATCCTTTGTCCGATTACGTGTGGCCCTGTGAATAACTGCGACCGGCTATTTTTTCAAGCCCATGGTGTACTCCGCCACGGCTTGTATCTCTTCCGCCGACAACACGTCGCGAAAAGGCGTCATCATGTTTTTCCCATTGGCGATCTGCGTGATCCGCTCTTCCAGTGTAAGCGCGGATTGGGTCAGGTCTCTGGCGCCGTTCAAACCCAGCGTACCATCGGCGCCATGGCAGCCGACGCAGTACTGCCGGTACAACCCCGAACCGGCACGCAATGGCCTGCCGCCGCCCTGATCAGCCTTGCCCGGCTCCGGCACACAGGATGTGCTGTTCAGCATAATTGCGACAAAAACCCAAACAGGCGCAATTTTTGATATTCGCCAAAAATAGCTGTCCAAACAAACTTTCGTTTTGGGAAAAATGGCCCGGCCAACGTATCTTTGCCGCAAAACCCTCTTCAAATGAACTAAAAGATAGTGTTTGTTCATAGTGTTTGTTTTTTGTTTTGTCCCTGTCAGTAGAAATATTTGACAGGGTTTTTTGTTTTCAGGGCTAAGCATTTCCCGGCAAAAAAAATTTTTTTCTAAAAAGGTGAAATTTTTCGGAATTGGCACACGTTTGGTTGAACATATTGTAGCTTCATACAATAGAAACGGTTTAGTGAAAAAGCCCGGGGCAAATGTGCCGCCGGGCTTCTTCTATTTTGCGTCATTGCGTCATTGGTTGTTGCGCCTGCTCAATGGCCAGACATCGTCCAGTTTATCCAGCAAGCGCTCATCGCTGAAGCCGCTCCGGTTGGTCATCAGCACGCTGGCCAGTTGCAGGGCGGGATATACCCGGATTTCGCAGTAAAAACCGCCGCCGCCGCCCGCATGGGTGTGATATACCTGACCGTTCAGCGTTCCGGTGAACCAGCCCAAACCCATACCGGGCTCCTGCCGGGCAAATAACAGTTGAGCGGTCTGCGGGTTTTCAAACAGCGTATTTTTTAATACTGCCTGCAGGTACGCCGCAAGACCCCGGGCATTGGCCACCACACCGCCGTAAGCCGGGCCGTTGACATAGGAGGGCGCAAAGGCCAGCCATTCGGACGAAGCCGGGCGGGTGTATTTTTTCTTGTCCAGCAACAAACCGAGCAACAGGTTGGAAAAGGAACGGCGCCGGTGATAGCCGGTGGCGTATTCGCCCGTTTCGGGGCGGGCGAAGCCCAGGTAAGCGCCAGGAGAAGAGATTTTTTCAAAAATATGTTCCCGGATATATTCCCGGTACGACTGACCCGATACCCGTTCGATGAGTTCGCCCAGGATGAGGTAGCCGACGTTGGAATAGCGCATTTTTGTACCTGGCCGGTATTTCAGGCGCGTGTTGGCGCCGATGATGCGGTGTGAAAAATCTGCGGGATTGAAAGCCGGGTTTTCTTCGGCCAGGTGTATCCAGGAAAGCGGCAGGGGATTGGCCAGGCCGGCCCGGTGCGACAGGAGCTGCTCCACCGTAAACTTTTCACTGAACCGGTATTCCGGCAACAGGTCGCCCACGGTGTCTGTCAGGGCGATTTTACCTTGTTCTGCCAGTTGCAGCACCGCGATGGCAGTGAACGTTTTGGTGATGGAAAAACTATTGAAGGTAGTGGCCGGCGTGACGGGCCGTTGCGTTTCCACATCGGCCAGTCCGGTGTTGAACGCTTCCAGAATGCCGTTGGGGCCGACGAGAAGATACTGCATGCCGGGCGCGCGGGAGCATTTTAAAGCGTCCGCAGGTTTCGGGGTGTTGTCGTGCGACAGGGACAGGGTGATCATAAATAAGGGAATTGCCGTTAGAAAAATAGTTTTCATGCGGCAAAGGTGCGGGGCCGCGGAGCAGCCGTGCATTAACATTTGATAAAAGTGATGCGGGGCGCATGTTCGATTTGCCTGATCTGTGCGATGTTTAGATCAGGCGGATGGAACATGCGCCCCGCATCACGCCGTCTGACAGACGGCGTT
>JAKLJF010000828.1 GCA_023151335.1 Thermoanaerobaculia bacterium
TTTGAAGTACTCCTCCCAGCGGGTAAGCATAAAAAAGGCCGAGTCAAACAGATCAATTCCGCAGATAATTTTTTGATTTTCAGTAATATATGCAGAGCGACCGTACACGCCGGCGATCGTTTCACCCGGTTCGAAAGGGTGGGGGAGCAATATGGCCGTTTGAGGAATGTTTTCAGCATTCAGGTAACCGGATTCCGGGTATTTTCCAAAGAAATGATCCTCGATGACAAGGGTTGAACCGTTGGGTAAATGGAGATGAGAATGCTGTAAGTCCGGTTGCGGGGCCATTTCAAAGGAAAGGCCCAGGATTTCGCGGAAAAGTACGTGGAAGACGTATTCCTTTTCCGGCAGATGCCGTGGTGTCGTATGAATTTTAAGCATTTTCACATCTGTTGCAGCGCCCGCTCCGCCACCGTTTCGCCGATCGCCAGCGAAGCCGTGGCTGCCGGGCTGGGGGCATTGCAAACATTGATGACACCCGGTTTTTCCAGGATCAGAAAATCGTCGTGCAGGCTGCCGTCGGGGGTGCAGGCCATGGCGCGCACGCCGCTGCGGCCAGGTGTCAGGTCGTCCGAACGAATCTCGGGAACCAGGTGCTGCAGGGCTTTTACAAAATGGCTTTTAAACCAGGAACGCCGCATTTCGGCCAGTCCGTCGCGCCAGTAGCGGCGGGCCAGACGTTGGAAGCCGCTGTAGCCCAGGGTTTCGGCCAGTTCGGAAATGTTCAGGTCCCAGCGGGAATAGCCCTCCCGCCGGAACGCCAGTACGGCATTGGGGCCGGCCTCTACGCCGCCGTGGATCATCCGGGTGAAATGAACGCCGAGAAAGGGGAAATTCGGATTGGGTACCGGATAGATCAGGTTGCGCACCAGGTGCTGCCGTTCGGGCCGCAGTTCATAATATTCGCCGCGAAAAGGCAATATGTGAACCTCCGGATCCTGACCTGTGAGCCGGGCAATTTTATCGGAATACAGTCCGGCGCAGGTCACCAGCAGGCTGGCGAGGAAAACGCGATCGGGCGTTTCCACTAAAACGGTCCCCCGCTCTTCTACCACGCGCAGGGCCGGGTGGCCAGTGAAAATATCGCCCCCGGCAGCCAGGATCAGTTCGGCATATTTTTCGGCTACCAGGCCGTAATCGGTGATGCCGGCTTGCGGCACCCACACGGCTTCCACGGCCCGTACGTGCGGTTCGATCTCCCGGGCTTCTTCCGGGCCGATCTTGCGCAGGCCGGGCAGGCCGTTTTCCAGGCCGCGCCGGTAGATCTGATCCAGCTGTCCGCGTTCTTTTTCTTCAGCCGCCACTATGATCTTGCCGCATACGTCGAAGGGCAGGCCGTATTCGCGGCAAAAATCGAGCATCAGGGCGTAACCGCGCAGGCAATTCCGGGCGCGCAGGCTGCCGGGGCGGTAGTAAATGCCGCTGTGCAGCACGCCGCTGTTGCGGCTGCTCTGATGTTGTGCTACCCGGTTTTCTTTTTCCAAAACCGCGACCCGAAGCGCAGGCCGGCGTTTCAGCAGTTGATATGCCGTGGCCAGGCCCACAATACCGCCGCCCACGATCAGGATGTCGTACGTTTTCAACCTTGTGTTGTTCTTTGATCCAGTCAATAAAAGCCTCAAAACTCGGAAAAATATGAGCAGGCGACATGAATCAAACTGCTTATTTTGTCCGGAACAATCTTTTAAACCGGGCATTTAAATCAACCGGTCATTCTATCTTTGCGCCCTCCAAACAAGTTCTGCATGAAAAATCTCTTCTTGCTTATTGCGCTGCTATGGATTCCCGTTTGTCTTCTGGCCCAAAAATCGGATAAAGGCACAGTACGGGGTAATATCTACGACAAAGCCACCGCACAACCCATTGCCTTCGCCACTATTCAGATCGAGGGCGCCTCGATGGGGACTACCACTGATGTCAACGGTTTTTTTTCCATTTCAAACGTGCCGCCCGGTAAATACGAATTAAAAGTGTCTTATCTGGGCTATAATGATCTTTCCATACCGATCACCGTGGTAAAAAGCGAGATTCTGTACCAATCGGTCTACCTCGAAGAAAGTGGCACCAGTCTTGGCGAGGTAGTAATCAGCGGAAAAAAGGAGCAGGCGAAAACCGAGGTGCAGGTTTCGAAACTGACCGTGACGCCCAAACAGATCCGCGCGCTTCCTTCGGCAGGCGGCCAGGCGGATATAGCCCAATATCTGACCGTATTGCCAGGTGTGATATTTACCGGCGACCAGGGTGGCCAGTTGTACATTCGCGGGGGCTCGCCGGTACAAAACCGCATATTGCTCGACGGGATGACGATATACAATCCATTCCACAGCATCGGTTTCTTTTCTGTTTTTGAAACCGAACTGATCCGGAACGTCGATGTGCTGACCGGCGGTTTTAATTCCGATTATGGCGGCCGTATTTCTGCCATTGTGGATGTGAAAACCCGGGAAGGAAACCGTAAACGTTTATCCGGACTCGTCTCTGCCAGCCCCTTTCAGGCAAAGGCGCTGGTGGAAGGCCCCATCGTTCCGCTGAAAGAAGAAGGCGGCGCCAGCGTGTCTTTCGTATTCACCGGGAAACGTTCGCTGATCGACCAGACGGCGAATTCCCTGTATCAATATGTGGGCGATACTTCAAAGATTTTCGGCTTGTTCGAACAACCCGAATCCTGGAAAGGTATTAACCGGAGCAACCTGCGCGATACCACCTATGCAAAGGGTATTCCTTTCCGGTACAATGATTATTACGGCAAATTATCGCT
>JAKLJF010000829.1 GCA_023151335.1 Thermoanaerobaculia bacterium
ACGTTTGCTTTGCGCAACGATACCACGATCTGTTACGGAGAAAGCCTGCTCATTACCATTCCCCTGCAACTCATCAACTGGACCTGGAGCACCGGAAGCCAGCAAACGGTACTGGAAGTGACAAGCCCGGGCGTTTACGCACTCGGGGGTATCACCGAACACTGCACTTTTTCGGATTCCGTACAGGTTGATTTTTTTACCTGCGAGGCGTGCCCCGTCTACGCCCCCAACGTTTTTTCTCCCAACGGCGACGGGCGTAACGATACCTGGCAGGTATTCCTGGCCTGTACCTGGACGCGCTTCCGGTTGGAAGTGTTCGACCGCTGGGGAAATCTGGTGTTCGTTGCCGATGACCCGGGGCAGGCATGGGGCGGTGACTGGCGGGGCAAGAAGGCGCCGCCAGGGGTGTATGGGTGGCGGATGGAGTGGGAAGGTGAATTGCGTGGGGAACGCACCGTATTCAGAGATAATGGCGAGGTAGGCGTGCTGCGTTGAGACCTGCTGCCGCGGGCATCCCCTGTTTTTGTTAATTCAGCGGCAGTACAAACTAAAGTTGAAAAATACCGGTTTTGTCCCCCTGCTTATTTCATTATTAACCATATAACCTGTTATGAATTATTTACTTCGCATTTTACCTTTTATTTTATTACCCCTCTTTGCCAACGCTCAAAAATCATTAGACTACACTATTAGTAAACCCTATCCGGTTATCGATGCCGGCCAAAAGTTGTATTTCGCCAATCCGGCAGAAGAGAAAGCCCTGAGCATCAAAATGGATGGCAAAGACGTCTATTTACAAACCTTCGACGCCAAAGCCATGAAGGAGGTTAAAAGAAACAAATACAACGACCTGCCTAAAGATTTTGTGTTCGAACACGCCACCTGGTTTCAGGACAAATTGTATTTTTTCTATTCATTGCTGGAGCGGGAAAAGGAACCCACGAAAAAAATGTATGCCAGGGAAATAGATTTTGACAATAGTAAATTCATGGATAACGGCAGGTTGCTGTTTTCCATAGAAGGAAAAGAGAAAGATATTTCCAAACCGCTTTTCGGGCAAGTATCCGTTGAAACCGCGGGAGCGTTTTCTTTCCACTTGTCCAAAGACAAATCCAAACTGCTGATACAGTACCGGAAAGCACCGAAAGTCAAATCGGACAAATCGAATTACGACGTGATCGGCATGTATGTTTTCGGCACAGACCTGAACCTGATTGCCGGCAACGACATTAAAATGCCTTACACGGAGAAAAAAATGGATAATGTGGATTACACCATTGATTCTGAAGGCAATCCCTATCTGTTAGCCAAGGTTTACAAAGACGATTCGACGAAAGATACCAAAGGCAAAGGCGAAAACAGGAAAGCCAATTATTTTATGGAATTATTCAAAGTGGATGTCGGGAACAAAAGTGTAAAAACCACTAAAATCGAAGTAAAGGATAACTTCATCAAAGACAGCTGGATTTATGAAGGCGACGAAAACACCATCTATTGCGCCGGGTTTTACAACAAAATGGCAGGCGGCTTCAACCGGGGCGACAACGCCGACGGACTTTTCCTGATCCGCCTGAACAAGGACGGCGGCATGGCCGATAAAAATTTCTATGAAATTCCGCTGGAGGTGTTGAATCAATACACCAAGGCAGGCGGAAAACCTGTCAAGGAGAAAAAAGAAAAGGATGATAAAGCTGAATTCGATTACCTGGAACTGGTTGAACTCGTGATCCAAAAAGACGGCAGCATCCTGATTATCGGCGAACAAAGCTACCTGGAAGTCAGCACTTCGCAACGGGGCGTATCCTATTATACCTTACACCGGAACGACATGCTCATCTCCAAAATAAATCCGGACGGACAACTGGCCTGGATGAAAAAATTGCCCAAAAGGCAGGCAGGAAACATCAATAGCAAAAGTCTTGGCTTCAAACGCCTCAGCTACGACGGCGCTCATTGCCTGTTTTTTGTGGATAATGATAAAAATCTGAATCTGGGTCTGAACGAACGTCCTGCCAGGCATATTGAAGGCCTGGGCGGTTTTCTGACGGCGTATATCATAGACGATCAAAGCGGAACCGTACAGAAAAAAATGGTATTGAATCCGGCCAAACTGAAAAATGGAATGGAAGTATTTCAGTTGGGCCTGAATCGTATCGTAAAAATATCGGATTCCTCCTGTTTTATAGAATTTTATAAGAAGAGCAAAGAGGATGTGTTTTTGAAGTTAAATCTGAAATGATGTATTCAAATAATCGCATTTTCTATGTAAAATCTGCGCATAAAATCTGTGTATCATCTGTGAGAGACCAATCAGTGCGATAAATTTCTCGCAGATACTACACAGATTTTATGCGCAGATTTTACACAGAAAATTTTATCTGTAATACAACACAGCATTACGGGGTTGTCTACCGCCGCGCCCCGAACCACCCGAACCGCATCGTCAGCGCGAACACCGGGGCGTTCAGGTCGTTTTTGCCCAGAGGGCCCCCGCCTTCGAAATCACCGACATACCGGTAGGCAACACTGCCGCTCATACGAAACCAGCGGGCTATGTTGAGTTCCACACCGGCTTCCGGCACGGCTACAAAAACGGCGTCGCTCCAGTCGTCTTCGTCAAAATCCCAATCGTCGTCGTCGAAGTTGCCGGCGCCGGCTGCGCCACCGGCAATTTTTAAAGAGGTGTACAGGTGTACCAGTTTGTAGGAAGGCGTGGTATAACCGATCCAAAGGCCGCCGTAACCGAGCCCGA
>JAKLJF010000082.1 GCA_023151335.1 Thermoanaerobaculia bacterium
TGTCACCAACCTCATACTTCGGCTGATGACACCTCTTCGCTGACGCACATTAAATTGTTGTATCAAATGTTAATAATAATAAAAATTATTGAAAATCAGTTTTTTGTAAAAAATACTCCTACCTTTGCCCCGGCATGTTGCCGAATCACTTATTCAATTTTTTTTTCAATGTACAGTGGAACAGTAAAATTCTTCAATGAATCCAAAGGTTTTGGCTTTATTGTGGACAACTCCTCCAAAGAGGAAATCTTCGTGCACGTCTCGGGTTTGATCGATGATATTCGCGAAGGCGACAAAGTCACGTTCAGAACCGAGCGCGGCAAAAAAGGAATGAATGCAGTGGATGTGAAGATCGCCTGATCGGCGCTCGTAGCATTTCAGTCATACGATTCTGTACCTCCGGCGGGTAATCTGCCGGGGGTTTTTTATTTTGATAAATGGCCGGGTTCCGGATACATCCCAAGCTTTATCAGGAAATTTTATTGTTGGCAGGAGAGTAGAACATCCTTCAAGTTTCCGGAATTAACTGAATCTTTGCCCTCCGTTTTACCCAACCCTCTAACCAATAACCCTTTAACCAGTAACCTTCCAACCCATATTCATGCAACTCGACACCTTCGAAGTCATCGGCGGCACGCCCCTGCGCGGCGAGCTGCATCCCCAGGGCGCTAAAAACGAAGCCCTGCAAGTTATCAGTGCCGTGCTACTCACCGACGACCCGGTGACCATCAGCAATATCCCCGACATTCTGGACGTCAATAAATTGATCGAACTGCTCGAAGGCCTCGGCGTGACGGTGGAGCGGCTCGCCCCGGATACCTGCCGGTTCTGCGCCGGTACGGTCAACATCGATTACCTGCGCTCCGACGCCTTTATGAAAGACGCCCAGCGCCTGCGGGGGTCGGTGATGCTCATCGGTCCGCTGCTGGCCCGCTTCGGCAGGGCAGCCCTGCCCAAACCCGGCGGCGACAAGATCGGCCGCCGCCGCCTGGACACCCACTTCCTCGGATTTCAGAAACTGTCGGCCGAGTTCAAATACGACGACGAAAAGGACATCTACTATATTCAGCAGCCCGACGGCGGTTTGCAGGGTACCTATATCCATATGGACGAAATTTCGGTGACCGGCACGGCCAACGTCGTGATGGCCGCCGTACTGGCCAAAGGCAAAACGACCATCTACAACGCCGCCTGCGAACCCTACGTGCAGCAACTCTGCCGCATGCTGAACGCTATGGGCGCCAAAATCGAGGGCCTCGGCTCCAACCTGCTTCATATCGAAGGGGTGGAGCAACTCGGCGGTACCGAGCACCGCTGCCTGCCCGACATGATCGAAGTGGGCAGTTTTATCGGCCTGGCTGCCATGACCCAATCCGATATCACGATCAAAAACGCCGGCGTCGATCACCTCGGCATCATTCCGCACACTTTCGAACGGCTCGGTATCATCATCGAGCGCCAGGGCGACGATCTGCACATCCCCGCGCAGGAACACTACGAGATCAGCACCTTTATCGACGGCTCCATTCTCACGATCTACGACGCACCCTGGCCCGGTTTTACGCCCGACCTGATGTCGATCGTGCTGGTGACTGCTACGCAGGCGCGCGGCAGCGTGCTGATCCACCAGAAGATGTTTGAAAGCCGCCTGTTTTTCGTGGACAAACTTATCGACATGGGCGCCCAGATCATTCTGTGCGATCCGCACCGCGCCACCGTCATCGGCCTCGACCGCCGCTCTCAGCTGCGTGGCATTGAAATGACTTCGCCCGATATCCGCGCCGGACAGGCGCTGCTCATCGCGGCGTTATCCGCCAAAGGGAAAAGTATTATTCACAACGTGAATCAGATTGACCGCGGATACCAGTATATCGATCAGCGGCTGAATGCGATCGGAGCTAAAATTCGAAGAGTTTAATACAGTGGTTAGGCCAACGAAGCGGCATCTATTCCCTCTTCCTTAAGATAATCCGAAATACTAAAGGTAATTCCGTCCAGAATTTCAACTTCACGGTGCCAGCCGAATGTCGGCCAACTCTTCCCTGACGAGGACGAGGAAGGCCGGGACTTTTTGTTTTTTCGAAGAGCTGGTTAATAGCGCCGCACTTTCCATTTAGTACCCTTTTTTTACAAATTTAGAGGAAATTCTGAAGATACAAAAGGGGTCGGTACTCACGGAGATTTCGCCCGTTTCACCAAAATTTTATCGATCCGCGCCCCATCCATGTCCATTACTTCGATGTCGAAATGGTCGAGCCGGACGGACTCTCCCGGTTTGGGAATGCCCCCGAACCGGTCGAGCAGCAGGCCGGAGATGGTGGCGAAATCTTCGCGGTGCAGATGGGCGGTTTCGCATTCGAAGTGGTCGGCAAATTCGTCGATGGGCATCATGGCATCTACCAGAAAACTGCCGTCGCTGCGTTCGGTCACGCTGGGGAAGTAGTCCGGCTCCTGGGAGGGCAGGTCGCCGAGTATACTTTTGGTAATGTCGAACAGGGTGATAATGCCCAGCACGGCGCCGAATTCATCGATAACGACGGCAAAATACTCGCGGTGTTTTTTCAGCAGTTCGAGAATTCTGATCGCCGGCAGGCTTGGCGTCACCAGCACCACGGGATGCACGGCTTTGCGCAGATCGAAACCGGGTTGCGCATACGATTCCATAAAGGTTTTGGCCGGGATATAGCCGATGGGATTGTCGAGATCGCCGTCGCAAACGAGATATTTGCTGAATGGATGCTCGCGGATTTCCGCGGCGATGGCCTCCGGCGATTCCTGTGCGTCTATCCACATCAGTTCGCTGCGGTGCGTCATGAACTGGCTGGCTTTTCGGTCGGCAAAACGGAACAGGTTGTGATGCAGTTCCATTTCCTGCTGATCCATCACGCCTTGTTGCCGGGCAATTTTCAGCATGAGTTTCAACTCTTCATCCGACACGGGTTGCTCCCGTTTTTCCCTGATGAACAATATTTTCTGTACAATTTTTGTAGAGGTGCTCAACAGCCATACCACCGGATAGGTGAAGCGGGTAAACAAGGCTACCACCGGCGCCACGGTGAGGCTGACCCGCATCGGATTGTTCAGCGCGAGGGTTTTGGGCACCAGTTCTCCCAAAATGATGGTCAGATATGTAATCAGCCCGACTACCAGCACCAGGCTGATCTGCGGCGCATACGGCTGCAGCCAGGCAACCTGTTCGAGCAGGGGCCGCAGATCGTCGGCCAGCGCCACCCCTCCGAATGCCCCCGACACCACCCCGATCAGCGTAATACCTACCTGCACGGCGGACAGAAAATGCTCGGGCTGTTCCAGTAATTGCAGGGCGATGCGCGCCCGCCGGTTTCCTTTTGCGGCAAACTGTTCGAGCCGCGCTTTCTTTGTTGAAACAAGCGCTATTTCTGAAAGTGAAAAAAAACCGTTCAGGGCGGTTAAGAGGAGGATGACAAGGAGTTCCACAAACGAAATTTTTTGTAAATGTAATCAGTTCCGCGGTTTAAAGTTGCGCCACCTACTCTTGCTGTCGATTGTTTTCGGAATCAATGAAGATAATATTGGAAAAGCATTTCGGCCAGGCAACCTTGACGGCATCTTATTTGAATATATCCTTTGAATGTGGACAAAGAAGGGTTAAATGAACTCCTTTCCCGCTGCCGGAATAACGACCGGCTCAGTCAGGGAGTCGTGTACGAACGATTTTACAGCTACGCCCTGTCGGTGGCCCTGCCATACTGTGCCCATGAAGAAGAGGCTCGGGAGGTTGTCAACGATGCCTTTCTGAAGGTTTTCACGGGCCTTAAAGGGTATGATCCCGCTTATGCGTTTGCCACCTGGGTGCGTACTATCGTAGTACGTACCGCGATAAACCGCTATAAAAGCAGAAAAAGCGAATTGATAATTTATGATCTGACGGAAGGCCTTGATGTTCCTGTAGAAGATGATTTTTTGTCAAAAATGGCGGCAGAAGATGTATTACAATTGGTTCAAAATCTGCCGCCTGCCTACCGTCTTGTAATTAACCTGTTTGCTCTGGAGGGCTTTTCACACGCTGAAATAGCTGAAATGTTGGAGATTTCAGTTGGCACTTCCAAATCGAATCTTTCCAAAGCAAAAGCCAAATTGAAACAAATGTTGACTGACCATTTACCAAAAAAATATGGCTGAAAAGTTTTTTTTTGATATTCTAAAAGAAAAAATGGCTGCCATCAAGCCATCCGTGCGCCATCGGGAGGCCGACTGGGTAACCTTGTCGGCGCGCCTGGATCATGCATTGCCCGGACCTGCCCGCAAACGCCGGCTGTCGTGGTTGCCCCTGCTTTTGTTGTTCCTGGCCTTGGGATCGAGCAATTTGTTCTGGTGGCAAAATAACCGGGAGTACCGGAAAACCATTCAGCGTTTGGAAGTTCAGCTCGCGGGCTTGCAAACAACGGTAACCGCAATACAGGCTACCAAGCCCGAAGCGCGGACCGATACGATATGGAAAAATGTGTATATCCGGATTCCGGCGCAAGAAGCTGTTGTTGCTTCCGGGCAAACCTACCCGGGCGCAAAAAACCTCAATATTGATCAGGTTGCTGCCAGGATTTACGGACAAAAACGATCTTTCCGCCAAAAGGCCGGTTCCGATGAAACCCAGCCGGAGGTAATGACAAAAATACCGGAGAAAAAAATACCCCCTTTCGCCGATGAAGGAGCAAGTCTATCGGGAACGGAGCGAGACGCAGTGGATATTGCCCGCCCAAATGCAGCGTTACGGATTTTAAAAACTGGCGATTTAAACGGCGTGGCTACAACCATCCACCGCAAAGATTTCATGCCTGCCCATGTACTTACCCGCCTGGCACGATCATATATCCCTGTCCGACCTTTCGGGCCAGTACTGCTCCATGCAATAAAACCGAAATATCTGAAAATAGGGGCGATTGCAGGCTGGTTGCAACCCCTGAGCCCTTCTTTAATACATGAGATAGGTTTTGAAGCCGGCGTACAGGCCAACATCGGTTTTTCCAGGCATTGGTCGATTGTGCTGGAGTACACTTTCGGCCAACTGCATTACGAATCCAATGACCCGAACGCCATATTGGGCGCACCGGCATTACCCCCTTTGCCCTCCCCGGCGCATCATTTCGAACACCTGGATTTACAACGGCAGCCTTTGCGACAATTTGGAATGGGACTTCGTTACACGTTCCTTCAGCCCGGCAAGGTCCGCCCGTATATCGGGTTGCAATGGGGCGGCCAAACCGTCATGCCCTACCGTGTGGAATATGAAATACGGCATGAACCCAGCAACACAAGCGAAACGGCGGTGCTGACTGTTGAAAATTCCACCTACTTACGCAATACCCTGCGCTTTGGAGCAGGTTTGGATGCGCCACTTTTTAAGCAGTTGCACTTTACCGCGGAAGGTTTTTACCTGGGCCAATGGAAAAAACAAAATCGTGGCGCCCTGGATATGATCGGGCTGCGGGTTGGAACAAACTGGCTTTTTTAAAGCAGGAAAAATTTTCCCCTGGCGGGCAACCTTTTACAATAAAAACCTGAATATGTGTCCAGACATCCTTCTGACAAGGTATCGTATTTTTTGCCGATAATACGTCAAATCCTCCCCGTCGATTCCCCTATTTAAAGAGCAACGACATCTCCGAAGCGAGTGGCCGTCCGGCCGCTAATGCTTATTCATTTCATCAACCGAAATACAGCGTACAAATGTCGAACAAAGATTCATGGAACTCCATGAAAGTGGTAAACGTCTATGTTAATGAAAAAAAGCTTCAAAAACCGGAAGAAACCATCATGGGGTTCATCGACCCTCAATTGCCCAACTGGCGTATGCTGGACATCGGTATCGGTCTGGGCCGCACCACCCACCATTTTGCCCACCGCGTAAAGGAATATATCGGCATCGACTATTCTTTCGCCATGATAAAAACCTACCGTCAATTATTTCCGGATTCAAGTCTCAACGGAAATATACGCCTGGGAGACGCCCGGATGATGCAGGATTTTGAAGCGGATTGTTTTGATTTTATACTGTTCAGTTTTAATGGTATTGACTACATCTCTCATGAAGACCGACTCCATGCATTGGAGGAAATTAAGCGGGTCGGGAAAAAAGGCGGGCTTTTCGTTTTCTCCACCCATAATTTACAATATATTGATAACCTGTACACTATAAAGTTTGGGAGCGGCTTGAAACATTTCCTTTATCAATGTTATCGCTACCTCCGGCTCATTTACCACAACGGCCTCCCCCAAAGATACCGCGACAAGGATTTTGCCATTATCAACGACGGCGCTTATCATTTCAAAGTAACGACTTACTATATCAAACCGGCTGCCCAGATTGAGCAACTAAAACGCCTGGGTTTTAAAAATATCCGGCTGTTCTCCCTGAAAACCGGCGTAGAAATACCAAAAACCGACCTGAACCAACTGACGAAAGACAGCTGGATTTACTATTTGTGCGAGATCCCGGCGAAAAACTAAAGACAGCCGGCGTAGCCGTATTCACCCCGATTTAACATAAGTGAAAAAATTCGCAAAACCTTACTACCTTAGCGCGTTCAAAACCAAAAACGCCAAATCAAATGCGCATAATCTGATTGATTTTCAGAGATAATGAAGGTTTCGTTGAATTGGATTCGGGATTTTCTCGACCTAAATAAAACACCCGCAGAAATTGCCGACATACTGACATCGCTGGGCCTGGAAGTGGAAGGATGGGAAGAAGTAAAACCCTCGCCGGTCGATCTGGATAAAGTGCTGACCGGCGTGGTAGTAGAATGTGAACGTATACCCGATACCGATCACCTCTCCGCCACAAAAGTCGATGTCGGCGATCCCCGCCAGCCGGGGCTCCGCTCCATCGTGTGTGGCGCGCCGAATGTGGCTGTCGGCCAAAAAGTATTCGTGGCCCTGCCCGGCGCCAATGTTTTCAGCAAAGACGGTCAGTTATTTACCATCGCCGAACGCAAAGTGCGCGGCGTGCCCTCGCAGGGCATGATCTGCGCCGAGGATGAACTCGGCCTGGGACACGACCATGCCGGTATCATGGTATTGCCCGCCGATACGCCCCTGGGTGTCAGCGCAGCCCAATACCTGAAGCAGGATACCGATGTCGTCTACGAGATCGGCCTCACGCCCAATCGCGCCGACGCTACCAACCATCTCGGCGTCGCCCGCGACCTGCTGGCCTGGCTGCGCCAAAATGAAAACCCTGCCGCCACTCTCCGCCTCCCCGCTGCTCCGGCCATTCAATCCGCAATCCGTACCGAGGCCTCGGGACAATCCGCAATCGACGTGGCAGTGGAAAATACCGAAGCCTGTCCGCGTTACACCGGCGTATTGATCCGGGGTGTGGAAGTGAAAGAAAGCCCCGACTGGCTCAAAAACCGCCTGCTTGCCGTCGGCCAGCGGCCCATCAACAACGTAGTGGATATCACCAACTACGTCCGCGTGGAGCTCGGCCAACCCCTGCACGCCTTCGACGCCGACCAGATCCGCGGCGGCAAGGTGCTGGTGAAAACCCTGCCTGAAGGCACCGTTTTCAGGAGTCTCGACGAGGTGGAACGCAAACTGTTTGCCGAAGATCTGATGATCTGCGACGGCGAATCCAATCCCATGTGTATTGGCGGGGTATTTGGCGGCGCTACCAGCGGCGTTACGGAGCGCACGACCAACGTATTTCTCGAAAGCGCTTTTTTCAATCCCAAATGGATCCGCCGCTCCATGTTGCGCCACAACCTGCGCACCGATGCGGCCTGGTGTTTTGAAAAAGGTGTGGACCCGAACGGCTGCCTGACCGCCCTGCAACGCGCCGTTTCGCTGATCCGGCAACTCGCCGGCGGCGAGATTGCCTCCGAAGTCACCGATATTTATCCCGGCCCGGTACAGCCGGTCCGGGTGCCGGTCGAATACGAGCGGGTGAATGCCCTCATCGGCGAAAACCTGCCCGCGCCAACCATCCGGAACATCCTCACCGCCCTCGAGATCGGTATGGAAGCGGAAACCTCAACCGGCTTTATCGCCGTCGTGCCGACCAACAAACCCGACGTTACCCGCGAGGCCGATGTAGTGGAAGAAATCCTGCGCGTGTACGGACTGGATACCGTGCCTATGCCGGTCCGGATCCGCACCAGCGTGGAGATCACCCCGCGTCCTGACCCCGATGCCATACGCAATATCGTTGCCGACTTTCTGGCCGCCAACGGGTTCAATGAATGTATGAACTTGTCGTTGACCAACTCGGCCCACCACACCGGCGAAGGCGCATTGATGCCTTTCCCGAAAGAAAAACTGGTGTACGTACACAACACGGCCAACCAGGGGCTCGATTGTATGCGGCCTACCATGCTGTTCAGCGGCCTGGAAACGATCCGGCATAACCAGAACCGGCAAAATCCGGATCTGCGCTTGTTCGAGTTGGGAAAGGTGTATGAACGCGGCCCCACCCCCATCCCCTCCCCCCAAAGGGAGGGAGGCTTGCCCTCATTCCAAAGTAATGACCGGAAGTCGGAGCGGGATCAAGCCCCCTTTCCCAAGGTCCCGGCAGAAGGTGATGAAGTTATGCGCGAGACCGCCCGCCTTGCGCTGTTCCTCACTGGCACCCATGCCCCCGAAAGCTGGCAGCCGGGCGCCAAAAAGGAAGTGGACTTTTACACGTTGAAAGCTTATGTTCAAAATCTCCTGACCCGCCTGGGCATCAGCGGATACCAGGAGACCGTAGTACAGGAAATACCGTTCCGGCTGGCCCTGCGCTATCACCGGGGTCAACAGGAACTGGTTACTTTTGGCAGTGTGCAACCGGCCATTTGCCGGAAAATGGATATTAAAAACCAGGTCTGGTTTGCCGATTTTCACTTTGAAAACCTGTTGCAGATGCTGGCAGGAAACCGGATACAATTCCGGGAATTGAACAAATTCCCCGTAGTGCGCCGCGACCTCGCCCTGATCCTCGATCGCGAGGTCACGTTCAGTGCCCTCCGGCAGCTGGCTAACAAGACCGTCAAAAAAGTGTTAAAAGAAGTCAATTTGTTCGATGTTTTTGAAGATGAAAACAAAATCGGGGCCGGGAAAAAGTCCTACGCCGTGAGTTTTCTGTTTGAAGACCCGGAGAAAACCTTACAGGACAAAGAAATCGATGCCTTGATGCAGCAATTGCAGCAGGCATTTGAGCATAAATTGAACGCGATTATTCGCAAATAACCCTCCCGGTCCTGTTCAAAAGAGAACAGAAAACGGGCTGGCTACAGTAGAGTACCGGAATGTGTTGAACGGACAAGCAGCGCGCCAATGAGCTGATCGCCGGATTGCATTCAACTGGATTGGAACGGTTTATGCTGTTATACCCAAATCCATGTAGTTTTTATTGCATCCTTTCGCGATCATTATCCAACGGCCGATTACGCAATGACATACGAAGTACAATCGAATCATATTATCCAGGTCACCGTCCTGATCGCCGGGCGGCCTTATCTGCTGAACATTAATGCCGCGGATGAGGCCCTCATACACCGCCTGGCCAGGGAAATCAACGAGAAAATAGCGGCTTTCCAAACCAGCCAGCCCTCGCGTGATCTTCAGGATTGTCTTGCGCTCGCCATGCTCACCTGCGCCGTTGAATTGCACCGCGCCACCCAGCGCCCGCAGCCAACATCTGCTGTCTGATTGACCCGTTAGGTTTATGAAGGTTTAGAAGGTTTAGCAGGTTTAGAGGGTTTAGCAGGTTTATGAAGGTTTAGCAGGTTTAGAGAGTTTAGAAGGTTTAGAGGGTTTAGCAGGTTTATGAAGGTTTAGCAGGTTTAGAGAGTTTAGAAGGTTTAGAGGGTTTAGAAGGTTTAGAGGGTTTAGACCCGACTAAATTCAATGCCTTGTGGTAATTCTAAACCTTCTAAACTCTCTAATCCTTCTAAACTCTCTAAATCCTCTAAACCCTCTAAACCCTCTAAACCCTCTAAACTCTCTAAACCCTCTAAACTCTCTAAACTCTCTAAACCCTCTAAACTCTCTAAACCCTCTAAACCCTCTAAACCCTCTAAACCCTCTAAACATGCTAAACCCTCATAAACCCTCATAAACATATATTTTTTAACAATTAAATGCACAACCGATATGGAGATTATAACGGGACTTGTCATAGGGCTGGTTGTCGGTGGAATCGTGGCCTATTTTATCGCCAGCCAGGCGGTAAAAAAATCGAACCAGCGAGCCATAGAAGAAAGCAACCGCCAGGCAGATCTGGCCATTCAGGAGGCCCGCCTGACGGCAAAACGGGTCACGGACGAAGCCGCGGTACAGGCTGAAAAAGTAGTTGCGAAAGCGGAAGCGGAAAACGAGCGGATCAAACAGCAGAAGATTCAGGAGGCCAAAGAACGCTATGCGCAAATGCGCAGCCAGTTCGACAGCGAAAAGGCGCAGCATCAGATCAAACTGAAAGAAATGGAGATGGAGGTGTTGAGCCAGCAAAAAGACCTGCAGGCTCAGCAAGACGCTTTTCAACTCCGGGTCGATGAGGTAAATGCCCGGAAGGCTGAGATCGAGAATAAGGAACTGGAAGTGGAAACGCTGCGCGAAAACCTCGACAAACAACTCAAGATCGTTCAGAAGAAAAGGGAAGAACTGGATGCCGCCAATGAAGAACGGATCAAGGCGTTGGAGAAAATCGCCCAGTTGAACCAGCAGGATGCCAAAGACCAGTTGCTCGAAGCCGTTCGCGCCAAGAGCGAAAGCGAGGTGATGGCTATTGTGAAAGAGGCGGTCAGCCAGGCAAAACTCAATGCCAGCAAAGAAGCGAAAAAAATCGTCATCCAGACCATCCAGCGGATGGCCGCCGAGTTTACCATTGAAAATACGGTGTCGGTATTCAACCTGGAAAACGACGACATGAAAGGCCAGATCATCGGACGTGAAGGCCGCAATATCCGCGCCCTGGAATCCGCCACAGGCGTGGAAATTATTGTCGACGATACGCCGGAAGCCATTGTGATTTCCTCCTTCGACCCCATCCGCCGCGAAGTGGCGCGCCTGTCGCTGCAACGGCTCGTGGCCGACGGCCGTATCCACCCGGCCCGCATCGAGGAAGTGGTGGCCAAAGTGCGCAAACAACTGGAAGAACAGATCATCGAGATCGGCGAACGCACCGTGATCGAACTCGGCATCCACGGCCTCAACCCCGCCCTGGTGCGGATGGTGGGCCGTATGCGCTTCCGCTCGTCGTATGGCCAGAACTTGCTGAAACACTCGATCGAGACGGCTGATCTGTGCGCCATCATGGCCGCCGAACTGGGTCTCAATCCCAAGCAGATCAAAATGGCTAAACGAGCCGGTCTGTTGCACGACATTGGCAAAGTAGCCGAAGAGGAAACCGAACTGTCGCACGCCCTGGTCGGCATGAAACTCTGCGAACAATACGGCGAACACCCGGTCATCATCAATGCCGTGGGCGCCCACCACGACGAGATCGAGATGAACAACATCATTTCGCCCATGGCCAAAGCCTTCGCCATGCAGGCCGGCCGCGAACTGCGCGTGATCGTGGAAGCCGACAAAGTCAGCGACCAATACGCCGACGACCTGTCGTTCATGATCTCGCAAAAAATTCAGGACGAAATGCAGTACCCCGGCCAGATCAAAGTGACGGTGATCCGGGAGAAGCGGGCCGTGGCGTACGCCAGGTAGAAGGTTACTGGTTTTCTGGTTAGAAGGTTTCTGGTTGATATACAGCAGGCTGCCTGGATTTTATCCCGGCAGCCTGCTGCTTTTAAAACAATGTCTTTTTCAAAATTTAGAAATTGAGGCTACTTTTGTAAAAAATAACCGCGTTTATGATTGCTGACGTTTTGGAACGGACTTACAGCGTCGAGGAATACCTTGAACTGGAAAAGAAATCCGACATAAAACACGAGTATTACTATGGAAAATTGATCCCTATGGCCGGCGAAAAACGGAAAGCCAATCGTATTGTTGGCAATATCTATTTAGCCTGGGGTGATGCCCTGCTCCAGCGAGGTTTTGACCTTTACTCGCATGATGTAAAAGCGGGTGTTGATCCTAAGCACTTGTATCGTTACCCGGATCTTATGGTTGCCCCTCTTAATCCGGATGCCGGAGACGACTACATCGTGTTTGATCCAGTTCTATTGGTCGAAGTTGCTTCCGAAGATTCCTGGTCAAAAGACCGGAGTAAAAAATTGAAGGAACATACCGGTCTGCCGAGTGTTTTATACTATATGCTGGTTTTTCAGGAGGAAATGTATGTCGAATTACATAGAAGGGAGGGAGATAAATGGTCATTCGAAATTTTTACCGAACCTGATGACATTGTTTCCATACCCGGGTTAGGTGTGGAAATTTCCCTT
>JAKLJF010000830.1 GCA_023151335.1 Thermoanaerobaculia bacterium
GTAAATCAATTGTGAACAGCCCTTCGGGCGGGTCGATATGGTAAGCCACACTGTCCACGGCAGCGCCGTCGGCGGCGAGCAACAGCAGCCGTTCGTTGTTTTTATCGAGGCCAAAACGAAAATCGCCTGCGATCAGCGCTTTGTACGGAAATTGTTGCCGGAAAGCGGCAGAGTCCTGGCACAATACCAGGTAGCCGCGCGGCGGAAGTACCACGTCGGGTATCGTCCATTCATGCCGGCGGTCGCCGAGGGTCCAACCTTCAAGTGACACGGGATTTTTAGAAGCGTTGTACAGCTCGACCCAGTCGCCCGACTTTTGTCCGGCCGGACTGATCTCATTAATAAAGACCGTATTGTTCAGCGGATGCACGTGCGGCTCGAATCTCGGACGCAGGCGCAGGGTGGCGCCGGGCACGAGGTAGAGCCGCAGCAGGCGATCCTCCCGGTCTACACCTTCCCAGCCGGCAAAGCGGTAACCAAAAGCCGGCGTCGCCAGTACAGTAATTGGTATTTTTTCGAAATAGGTTCCGCGAAAAACGTTTGCGCCGGTATTGACACAGTTGTTTACCAATACCTGGCCGCCTTCAGCGGGTTCAATTTCCAGTTGGGCCGGCGCGCCGGTATCGAAATGCTGGGCCAGGCATGCGCGCAGGAAATCCGGGCGCTTTTGGGCAAACTCGCGCAGCAAGCCGAGATGGCGTTGCCATTCAGCCGGCGATTGGCGCCAGCGTTGCAGGTGACGGGGCATTTCGGGGCCCAGGGTGCGCTCGAACCAGGCGATTTCCGCCAGCACATTTTCGGCAGAAAAGGAGGTGTTGAGCCGGTCGCACAGCCGGTTGATGAATTGCCGTTTGAATTCCCGGTTGGTCAGCAGGCGGCGCAGCAGGAAAGTGCTCCAGGGCGGGTTGGGCCAGTTTGGGCCGGCGGGGTCAGTAAAAAACTGGATGGCGTCGTGTTGCCAGGCCAGGTTGTTATACAAGCCGAAGCCCCAGTCGGTGTCGAACAATATCCAGCGCCAGCGCCCGCCCGGGCGGCGCGGCCGCCAATAGCGGATATTGCCGCCGGCATCGGTATTGTCGCAATAAATCTGGGCGACCGTATAATCGATGAAGTTATCCACGTCCATCTGGCTTTGTATCCAGGCATAGTGCCCGGGCTGCGACAGGTCGTTATCGCGCAGGTAGGCCAGCATGCGTTGGTAGTGCCGTCCGCTGCCCTTGCGCACATTTCGCATGTGTTCCATCAGGTCGATGGAGTCGCGGTCGGCGTCGGAATGATCTTCGAGGAAACGGACGTTTATCTTTTCGCGGATGTGATACAGGCCCCAGTACCGGCCGTTGAGGTACAATAACGCGGGCCGGAAGCCCTGTTTTTCCAGGTCCCAGCCCTCGGTAACACGGTTCATCAGTTCGTCGCGAAAGTGGGCGCCATTCCAGTCGCTGCCGCCATTGCGCAACACGAGGTAGCGGAATTTTTTCGGCGCGTTCGCGCCAAAAATGCGGTGGCGGAAAAACTTTTTGCCGTAGCGGTCGCGGGCCACCAGCACGATACTTTTTTGCGGGTAAATGCGGCTGTAGCCGCCGAACAGGCGCATACCGGCGCCGCTATTGAACACGCAGGTTTTGTCCGATTCGAAAATCTCGACGTTACAGCCGAACTCCCGCCGCGTCCAGAAATTGGCGCCGGGCTTGTGTACAAAAGCCGAATCGGCGCCGGGGCCGTCCACCATAATGCCGGTTTCGGGGTTGAACAACAAACCCGGCGCTACGCTCACCGAAATAACGGGCAGGCCGGTAGGCGGTTCGTTGATAAAATACGTTTGGGCAAAGGGTTTTCCGGAAATATTACCCCGCCGCGCAATGGCGCGCACCACGCATGTGGCGGCAACAGTGAAGGGCTTTACGTACCGTGCCGAGCGCGTAGTCGGGTAACTGCCGTCGGTCGTATAAAAAACAGCATCGCCCCCGCCCTCGAGCGCCACGCCGAGGGGCGCCTGGTAAAATCCGCCGGCTTGGGAAAAACGGACGACCAGCGGTTTTTCCTCTGCCGGCGTTTTTTGCGCCGGCAAAGCCTGACTACAGGACAGTAAAATGAGTAACGGAGTAAACGTTTTCAGCACTGCGCGGAATGGTTGTTCTAAAAAAGAACCGTCGGCAAAGGTAGAATTTTTATATGGGTTTGATTATCAGGCAAATGGTATTCTTATATGGAATGTGGGATGATCCCTCTTGCCTATCCCCACTCAAGCCCGTATCATTGTCCCGCCAACCTTGCGTCACAAAAGCCGCCAGGCAAAACCAACAAAATAGCCCGCAAAGCAGGTGCTTGCGCAAATGTCCTGCCAATTTCGTTCGTTCTGTCAAAATTAAATTTGCAAGACAGTAAAACCACAACAATATGAAAAATTTATTCTTCCTTTTGCCCGGCTTGGTTCTGATTTTTCCCGCGTCGTCCAATCCGCAGCCCGCCATCCCAAATCCGCCATCCGAAGCCTGGACTATCGTCGCCGAAAACATTGATCCCGCCAACTATTACGGCATCACCGTGGCCAACGGCATGATCGGACTGGTGTCGAGCCCCGAGCCGATGAAGGTAAAAGACGTGGTGCTCAACGGCGCCTACGACAACTACCAGCGCGGACGGGTGAGCAATATCCTGAAGGGTTTCAACTTCGTGAACATGGAACTCGATGTGGATGGGCGGCGCGTAGGCCGCGGTAATATCTCCGGCTACCGGCAAAAACTGGACAT
>JAKLJF010000831.1 GCA_023151335.1 Thermoanaerobaculia bacterium
CTGCGTATTCCGTCGAGCGCGGCGCTGAAATCGGCCTGGATATCCGCTTCGATATGGCGTTTGGCCTCGTCGTCGAAGTGGCGGAAATCGACGCCGGGAAAATACACCCGCCCACGCTCGTCGTAGTCGCTTTTTATGTCGCGCAGAAAGTTGATTTTCTGGAACGCGGCGCCCAGCCGGCGGGCCGGCGCTTTCAGCTGTTCATATCGCTTTTCGTCGCCTTCACAAAATACATGCAGGCACATCAGACCGACCACCTCTGCCGAACCGTATATGTATTCGTTGTACAGGTCGCTGTTATATTTTTCGTTGTGCAGATCCATTTCCATGCTATGCAGGAACGCATCGATCAGATCGCGTCCGATACCGTATTGCCGCACAACCTGTTGAAAAGATTGCAACACCGGGTTAAGGCTGATCCCATCGTCCAGCGCCCGGTAGGTATCCTGCCGGAACCGGTCCAGCAATTCTTTTTTCGGATAATCATGAAAAGTGTCCACGATTTCGTCGGCAAAACGCACAAAACCGTAAATGGCGTAAATCGGCGCCCGGAAACGGCGGTGAAACAGGCGGATTCCCATCGAAAACGAAGTAGAATACCGCAGCGTGATCAGGCGGCTGCAGGCCGAACAAGTGGAATGGTATAAGTCGAGATGGTTCATATTTTGAAAAATGTTTCTGGTTAGAGGGTTGCTGGTTAGAAGGTTTTTGGTTAGAAGGTTGCCGTAACCAGTAACCCTCTAACCAGTAACCCATTTAACCACTTCTTTTGCCACGACCTGTCCGCTGATCAGCGAGGGGGGCACGCCGGGGCCGGGTACAGTTAGTTGACCGGTGTAGAATAAATTTTGAACGTGGCGGTTTTTGAGTTTGGGTTTAAGAAAAGCCGTTTGCCGCAAGGTGTTGGCCAGGCCGTAGGCATTTCCTTTAAAAGCGTGGTAATCGTTCACAAAATCGCTGTGCGCATAAGCGCGCCGGTACACGACGGCTTCACCTATACGTTGGCCGGTCAGGCGCGACATCCGCTGCATGACCAGGTTGTAGTAGTATTCGCGGATGGCCGGGGTATCTTCGAGCCCCGGCGCCACCGGCACCAGGATAAACAGGTTTTCACAACCTTCGGGCGCTACCGAGGGGTCGGTCACCGAGGGCGCGCTCACATAGAACAAGGGTCTTTCAGGCCATTGGGGCGTTTCGTAAATTTCACGGGCATGACGGCCGAAATCCTCGTCGAAAAACAGGTTATGGTGCCGCAGGCCCTGGAGCCGTTTATTTACGCCCAGGTAATAGATCAGACAGGATGGGGCCATGGTGCGGTTTTCCCAATACCAGGCGGAATAATTGCGCCGGGAGGAGTCGAGTAATTGGGCGTCGATATGGTGATAATCCGCGGCGCCAACTACCACGTCGGCCGGGAACTCGCCCCCCGACCAGGTGTGCACCGAACGGGCCTTGCCGCCGGTAACACGGATATGCTGTACCTCCTGTCCCAGTTCTAATTTTACGCCCTGCTCTTTTGCCACCGATACCATGCCTTCCACGATCTTGTGCATGCCGCCCATCGGGTACCAGGTGCCCAGGGCCATATCGGCATAATTCATCAGGCTGTACAGCGCCGGGGTTTTTTCAGGCGTGGCGCCGAGGAAAAGCACCGGGAATTCCAGCAATTTGATGAGGTTTTCATTTTTGAACAGCCCGCGAACGTGTTTGGAAAGCGAGGTGAACATTTGCAGCCGGAACAAACTACTGACTACGCGCCAATCGGCAAATTCGAGCAGGCTGTGGCTCGGCTTGTACACAAATTCGTTCATACCGACGCGGTATTTGTATTCCGCTTCGGCCAGGAACTGCCGGAGCCGCGGCGCGCTGCCCGGCTCGTACCGTTCGAACATGGCTTCCAGGGCCGGTATGCCGGCCGGCACCTCCACGCGTTCGTCCGGGCCAAAATGCACGGCATAGGAAGGATCAAGCCGAACCAGATCGTAGTAATCGGATACCTTTTTGCCAAAACGCGCAAAAAATTGCTCGAACACGTCGGGCATCCAATACCAGGAAGGCCCCATGTCGAAAACGAAACCCTGTGCGCTGTACTGGCGCGCGCGGCCTCCCGGAGTATCATTTTTCTCCAATACAGTCACATCGAAACCCTCTGCCGCCAGGTTGGCCGCCGCGGAAAGCCCCGCGAAACCGGCGCCGATCACTACTACTTTTTTGGACATACGCCCGAAGAGGTTGAGTTTTGTTCGTTTTAGCCCACTATAACAGGGCAAAGATTGCTTTTGTTTAACTGTTTGCTATACAAAGTTAAACAAAATTTATTCAGCCGGATCAGGAATTTGGGGGGAATGCCTCGGTAAATGCTAAAAAGGCGATAAAAACGTTTTAACAATATTTTCAGATTTGGAAGGCAAAATAGTGCCTGCAGCGCAATTCTTTGCCATTTTTGCCCATTCTATCGAAAAATGGACATTTACGCCCGTAAATCACAGTGGAAATGGTACCTGGCCGCCGGCGGCGTGATCATTATCATCATTTCCCTGCTCTACACAAAATACCTGGCCGAGCGCCTGGCCGAACGCGAAAATCAGCAGGCGGCTCAGTTTGCCGAGGCCATGCGGCAGATCGCCCGCACAGATGTCGACCTGAATTGCGACTTCACCCTGCCGGGCCGTATCATCGAGGAAAATACCACGATCCCCGTGGTAGTGCTCGATGAATCCAACCAGATTGAGTTGTACCGCAATAT
>JAKLJF010000832.1 GCA_023151335.1 Thermoanaerobaculia bacterium
AAACCCTCTAAACTTTCTAAACCCTCTAAACTTTCTAAACCCTCTAAACCCTCTAAACCCTCTAAACTTTCTAAACCTCATTTAATCCCTGAACTTATCCAGCAAATGCGCCAGTTCAGCGGCTTCCGCTTCTGTGAGTTTGCTGCCGGGTATTCTGGTCGGATTAATAAAACCGGATGACTCGATGTCGGCCAGCATTTTTTTGCCGGCATCTGAAATGGTGACCACCACCATGCGGCGGTCGCCGCTGTGCGGTACCCGTTCTACCAGACCGCTCTCGCGCAATTTTTCCACCAGTCGGCTTACGTTGCTGCTGCGGTCGATCATCCGGCTTTTGATGTCGAGTACCGACAGACCGTTCGGAAAACTCCCGTTCAGAATTCGCAATATATTGTACTGTGGGTGAGTGAGGCCAAACTGCCGCAACTGACGTTGCAGCAGGCAATCCAGCCAGCTCGCTGTGAACAAAATATTCAACATTGCCCGCTGACGCGGGGGCATGGGTTTGGAGTTCTTTAATTCAGCTTCAATATTCATGAGGCGAAGGTAAATGTTTTAACACTAAATGCGAAAAAACTTTTTTTGTTCAAAACCAGGCTTGTTTTGTGCGGTTTAGAAACTCCTTTGCGATACGGCTGATGCCGCCGATACGTTTACGAAACTTTTAAAAGTTTCGTAAACGTTCGGGATGCGGGTGCAACAGGTATGGCTTTAAAAATCCATCCTGATCCGGACGTTTATCCTTCGCCCGGTCAAATAATTCGGAATCGCGTATTGAACATTCGTGATCGCTTTGATCCAGGTATTGGAGGCTTCATTGGCCACTTTCATCAGGTTGAACACTTCGAGGCTGGCCCAGGTGTTGCGCGTGAAACGCAGAAAATGCCGCGGTTTGCGATCGCGCCATTCGTGTTTCCACAGTTGAAAACCGAATCCGATGTCGACGCGGTGGTAGGGTTTGAATCGATAAGGATTCCGGTAAACGACGTTGTTGTCCACCACGCCGAACGGCAATCCGCTGCCGACGGTAAAATTCAGGTGCATGCGGATATTTTCATTCCGGCGCAGGTAGTCCTGAAAGAAAGTGGAGAGTGTGAAAAACCGGTCGGTGGGCCGGGGCACGTCGCTGACGGGCCGGCCTTCGCGGTCGCCGACTTCGCGTATCTGGTGCTGAATGCCGTCGATGGCTTCGCGGGTGCGCAGAAACGACAGGTTGACCCAGCTTTCAGCGCCTTTTACGAACTCGCCGTTCAGCCGCACGTCGAGACCGGTAGCGTAGCCGCGTGAGTCGTTGGCCCCGGCGTAGCGGATGCGCACGTTGTCGAGGTCGTACGACACCAGATCCCACATTTGTTTGTAATAGGCCTCGGTGATGAGGCGCATTTTCACCGGGCGGCGTTTGCCCCAGAGAAAATCGTACGTGAAACCGCCCACCACGTGCGCCGATTTCTGAGCCTGTACATTGGTATTGACCACCCCGTCCAGCCGGCGCAGTTCGCGGTAGAACGGCGGCTGATAGTACAGGCCGGCAGCAAGCCGGTACGAGATGTCTTTCCGGATATTCAGCGGTTTATACAGCATCTGGGCGCGCGGCGTCACAAACCAGCCGCCATTCAGGTCCCAATACTGCCCGCGCAGGCCGGCTGTGACCTGAAACTCGCGCACGCCGTCCTGCCGCCAGGTCCAGGTATCCTGAAAAAAGGCCGAGAAGCGGTTGCTGCCCAGGTCATTACGCGTTTTGAGCACCCGGCGAACGAACAGGAAATTGGTATCGTAAGGCAGGGAATACAGCGCCGAATCGAGGCGTTCCCACTCGTTGATCTTGTCCGTGATCTGTTCGTTTTGCCACTTGACCGACCATTGCAGGAAGTGACTACGGGTGAGGCCAGCGTCTGTCCGGTCGTTTTGCAGTTCGATACCGCCGCGGTATTCGGCATTGGTCACGTCGGCGGTGAGGTAGTTCCGTATCCAGGTATGTTGGGTGCCGGTACCGAGAATGTTGACGATCTCGCCGAAGTCGTCGGAACCGAGGTTGTTTTCCAGTTCGCCGAGGATGTAGTAGCCGAGAATGTCGAACCGTTCGTTTTCCTGGCTGCGCCAGGTGGAAGCCAGAAATTTGTGAAACAGGGGGTTGCGCTCCCTGTCGGGCAGGTAGGTGAGCGATACGCCGCCCATGGCCTGGGTGAAATCATCCACTTCCTGACCTTCGAAAGCCGTCCGGATTTGCAGGGCAAAATCGATCAGGCCGAAAGCCCGTTCCAGGCTTTCTGGCTGGAATTTGTACACAGAGCGGTTGTAGTTGCCGATCAGGCTGAGCTGCCAGTCGCGGTTGAGGTCGTAGGTCAGATAGGTCTGAACGTCATAAAAATCGGGCACGTATTCGCCCTGCACGTCGAGGCTGCCGAGCAGGGTGCGGGTGGTTTTGTACCGGGCGCCCACGAGGTAGCGGAAAGCGCGGTAATTGTCCTTTCGGGGCCGCAGACTGCCTTCCAGGTGGGCCGAGGCGCCCAGCAGGCTGGCGTTTGCGCTGGCGCGCAGGCTGTCGGGGCGTTTGTATTTGATGTCGAGCACCGACGACATTTTATCGCCGTATTTGGCCTGAAAACCGCCGGAGGAGAACGACAGGTCGCGCACGAGGTCGAGGTTGGGGAAAGTGAGACCTTCCTGCTGGCCGGCACGGACGAGTTGCGGGCGGTAAATTTCAAAATCGTTGACGTACACGAGGTTTTCGTCGTAGTTGCCG
>JAKLJF010000833.1 GCA_023151335.1 Thermoanaerobaculia bacterium
TAAAACCGCGACGAAATCAAAACAATATTTCGCTCAATAATTAAGACTTCTTGATACACGGACTTCTCACACAACCCCTCTGCCCGCCAATCCTAAATTGCAAATCGTGAATCGAATCACTCCGTATCCGTCCCCGACCATGGCGTGGCCAGGTAAGGAAAACTCGTTTGAAAGGCTTTGTCGTTCGAGCTCACGCCGGTATCGTAGGTGAGCACATCCACCAGTTTCGGCGTGACGGGGCTGGCGGTTTGGCCGGGAATAAAGTCGTCGTACCACAGGCCCACGGCGGCCAGGGCCACGCCGGCCACTGCCTGCAGTTCGATACGGGTGACGTCGTCTTCCAGGCGCCGGCCATTGGGGAAGCCGTCCATGTTCGGAATGAATTCGAGGGCGGTGCTGGTGTTGAACGGCGCCTGCGTGAGGCCGATCACGGCTGCCGCGATGATGCCTCCGCTGCTGAACATGGGGTCGTTGCGCGGGGTGACGGGCGTGGCCATGTTGAGGCGGAGCATGTCGCCGCCGTTGGGCAGGAAGTTGTGGATGAATGGTTTGCCGGTCGCCAGCGGGTTGCCGTTTTTGCCGGTAGCCAGTTGATAGGGCGCCAGGTTGGGTACGCCGGTGTGGAAGATCGGCCAGAGGTCGACGGAGCGGGCTTTGCCGGGGCCGGGCAGCAGCAGGGTACCGAAAACGGCGTCGTCGAGGGCGGTGCCGGCCAGTGCCGGATTGCCTTTCAGCGGGTAGAGGCCGTCTTTGCCGTAGCCGAAGTCGAAAGCGCCGAGCGATTTGCGCTGGATGCGCAATTTGGAGAACGAGGGCACGGCCGCGCCGAACAGGTCATCGTCCATGTACAGGGCCAGTTCGGGGTTGTAGAAAAACTGATCCAGTACGGTGTCGTTGAGTTCGTCGTAGGGCGTGATGGCGTTCCAGTAATCTTTGTAGCCAATGGGGATCACGGCTTCGTTGGTCAGCGGCATGCCAAGGCGGCTCACCTGTACCCAGTCGCCGGAGTCATTGTAGCCTCCGCCGGCAATATTCAGCGTGCGGGTGGCCCGGCGGCTGGCGCTGGCCCAAACGCCGATCACGTAGTTCGGGTCGAGGATGCTGGCGGGAGTAGCGGGCGCGCCGGCTTTCAGCAGTGTGCTGATCGGCACCTGGATAGCAATAGCGTGGCAATTGAACTGGCCGATACCGTCGCGGAAATCGCCGTTCTGGCGGGGCAGGTTGCCGAGATCGAACACGCCACCGAGATCCACGAAAAACGGATCGTCGACCGGGCCGCAGAACACCTGCTCGCCGGTGGAGGCAGCGGTAATGGCTTGTTGCATCAGCGTGGCGTAGGTGGTATTCAGGCCCACCGGACTTTCGATGGAGCGCGCGCCGATATAGGGCGGCGGCACCTTGCCGTTGCCGACGATGGTCTGCCAGCTTTTGCCGCCGTCGGTGCTGCGTTCGCACCGGTAGCTGACTTTCAGGTTTTCCTTACCCAGCCGCACACGAAAAAACGTCGAGGGGTCTTCGTTTACGCGGGTGAAAGTGAAACGGTAGGTCACTTCGTCGCCGGGTTTGGCCGGATCGTTGTCCACATGGATCTCGTAGCGGATGTTTTCGCCGAAGGTGTGGAAATTCGGTCCGCCGTGCGGCAACTCCGTCGGGATGTAGCAGGCGATGATGGTGATGGTGTTGGGGTTGTCGGGGCTGCGGAACGCGTACACGTCGGTGTTATCAGCCAGGGGATCGTTGGCGATAAGCGGCGCCTCGCGGTGACTGGAGGCGCGAACTGCCAGGGCTGCGCACAGCAATAATGCGGCCAGGCAAAAACGCCGGAGCGGGACAAAGAAAATTTTCTGCATTTGGAAAAATGTTTTTGTGAATGATCTTGCCCCATTTACGAGAGCCGGCCGGATTCCGGTTTTCCGGCGGATAAATTTTTTTTAAGCAATTTTGCCCCGCAAATCCAAAATCGACATGTTTCCTTCCCGTCCGATCATTCTTGCCTCCAAAAGCCCGCGCCGAAGCCAGCTGTTGCGGGAAGCCGGTTTTACTTTTTCCGTACAAACCCAGGACGTCGACGAAGATTTTCCATCCGATATGCCCGCGGAAGACGTGGCGCTCTACCTGGCCCGGCGCAAGGCGCTGGCCTCGGCGTCGTTTATCCGCGACCGGGAGATCATTATTTCCGCCGACTCCGTGGTGATCATCGACGGGCGCATTTACAATAAACCCGCCGGTTACGACGAGGCTTTCCGGATGATCCGCCTCTTATCGGGCCGGCAACACAGCGTCATCACCGGCGTTTGCCTGCTGGGCGCCGAACAGGAACGCGCCTTCTCCGACCGCACCGAAGTGTACTTCGACGAACTGAGCGACGAAGAGATCGATTATTATATCCGTACCTGCCACCCGTTCGACAAAGCCGGCGCTTACGGCGTGCAGGAGTGGATCGGCCTGTGCAAGATCCGGCGCATCGACGGCTCCTATGCCAATGTGATGGGATTGCCCGTACACCGGGTGTACCAGGAGTTGCAGTACTTTTAAAGGCAAAATGTAAAAGGGGGGCCGCGGTATGACCGTAATCTGCACTGTTACCAATGATCTGACTTATGACCAGCGTATGCAGCGGATCTGCGCCACGCTGGCCGGCAAGGGTTATTCGGTGGAACTGGTGGGCAGGGTACTCCCCCACTCCATCCCGCTGGAAGAACGCGCTTTCCGGCACCGGCGGCTGAAATGCCGGT
>JAKLJF010000834.1:0-1168 GCA_023151335.1 Thermoanaerobaculia bacterium
TCAAACTTTTGCAGGTTTTCCGGCGAAAAATCCTTGTCTTCCAGCATGGTTACTTCGCAGCCCATTTGCCGCAGGGCAGTGGGCAGTTCGTCGCCGGCGCCCATGTAATAGCCGATGTTTTTGGCGGCAACGCGCAGGTCGAGCCGGGCGGCGCGGGTTTCGGCGGGTAGCAGCACGCTTTGCTGCGGGATATGATCATATTTGATCGAAACCAGGCGGTTCGAGTAGGTTTTTCCGCCGATCGTAGCCTTTGCCGTGAGCGTTGTCTCGCCCAAAGCAGCGCCGCCGTCCACCATAAAAGTGAAGGATTTTTCTTCGCCTTTTTTGGCAAATTCAAAGGCCTGTTCCCCGCCCTGCGCTTTCCAGCCGTTGCCTGCCACGGTAAGCGTACCGGAGATATTGTCGCGGCCTGCCTCCACGTGCACCACTACCGCACGCTGGCGTCCGGTAAAGAGGTACGATGGTTCGTCGAAACGCACAAAGACGGGCGGCAACACTTCAAAAGGCCGCCATACTTCGCCCCGGGCAGGTTCTTCAATTTTATACGCCACATCGGTTTCGTATTGTACAGGTACGCCATTGACCAGCACCGTCCAGCGCACTTTGAAATAACGCGGCGTTTCGGGCAGGCCACGCAGGGTCTGTTCTTTCACGGTGTACATACCCATATCTGAGCTTTCCTGCAACCAGTAGGGCGCGGTAAACACGGCGTTTTCGGGCAGGCGAACCGTTTTGTTCAGTACCCAACCCTTGTTCGTGGCCAGCACCTGCGTCATGGTTGTATCGTAAAGGCCGGGTTGCACGGAAAGGCCGCTCAAAACCACTTCGCCGGCAAACGGCGCCCGGGTAATACATTCCAGCCGCAGGGCCACGGCATCGCCGGGTGTGGCCGTGGGTTCGGCGGCGGTTGCCTCGACGTACAACCCCAGGCAGCCGCGGATCACTTCCCTGATCTCGGCCAGTTTAATTTTTTTCCAGAAACCGTCGGGCAGCGCCTCGATCATCTGCATGGCGTTCAGCAAATAGGGCACCGAAGCCGCGGGATCGGCAGGGTTAAATTTTTGCTCCACGCCGGCCAGTATTTTGCCGATAGGCTCTCCGCCCGGCACCCGGCTCCAGGTGGTATTGATCCCTTCGAACATGTCGCCGGCAGCGGGCCGCTCGCCTT
>JAKLJF010000834.1:1178-2733 GCA_023151335.1 Thermoanaerobaculia bacterium
AGGCTCTCCGCCCGGCACCCGGCTCCAGGTGGTATTGATCCCTTCGAACATGTCGCCGGCAGCGGGCCGCTCGCCTTTGATAAAATCGAACCATTCCATGCTTTCGCCCCGGCTGCTCATGGCGCCGAAGCCCTGGCAGCGGTGCATGGACCGCGCCTCGGCTGCCACCTCGTTGTTGCTTTTGCCTTTCAGCGGAAAATACACGCCCAGGTCGAGGGAAAACAAATGACTTTTGTCCATTTTATCAAAAGCCTCGCGGCCGCCGAAAAACCACCAGGAGGTGTTGAAAAACTGCCGGTGCGGTTGCCAGGGCGTGGTATATTTCAACTGCTCCGGGTACACATCGGCCCGGCCGGCCAGGTCGAAAGCTTCCACGGAGAGCATGCCGGAAGCGGTATGGTGACCGTGGGTATCGTATTTTTTATCGTGGTAAAAACGGTTGAAGATCAGGTCGGGCTGGGTTTGGCGAATGGCCCACACCACGTCGGACAGCACTTCGTCCTTGTTCCAGATGCGCATGGTTTCGTCCGGATTTTTGGAAAATCCGAAGTCGTTGGCGCGGGTGAAACGCTGTTTGCCGCCGTCGACCGAGCGGGCTGCCAGCAGTTCCTCCGTGCGCAATACGCCCAGCAGTTCGCGCAACTCGGGGCCGATCAGGTTCTGGCCGCCGTCGCCGCGCGTGAGCGAGAGGTAGGTGACGTGGTACAATTTTTCATTGGCGCAGTAACTGATCATGCGCTGGTTTTCGTCGTCGGGGTGAGCGGCCACGTACAGCACGGAACCCAGCACGTTGAGTTTCCGGATGGCCTGCTGCAGGTCGGATGCCGAGGGTTTGGCGGGCATTTGGGCCGGGGCGGTGAGGGGCAACAGGCAGTTGGCAATAAGCAGCAGACAGCAGGCGAAGAGCCGGGTCGATGACTTGAAACCTTTGGACACAGGAAGGATAGTTTTGTTGTTCATGCGGAAGACGGATAGGTTAAAGGGTGCAAAAATAAGGGAAACAGGGCTTTTTTGCACAAGGAGCTGCCAGGTGTAGTGGGTTATTGCGTTTTCCGGTGTTAATGGCTGGCGTCGTGCACTGCAATTGGAAGAAATGTTTGATTTATTTGCAGGGAAGGCAATACTCCTGAAATAAAAGCGGATCGGGATGTGGGCGGTGTGTTTTACAGTTTTTTTATCTTCGATAAATACTCTTATCATAGGTAATACCTGGATCATCCTCATGATCCGTTTTTACCGAGATATACGACGTTGTCTCATTAATCCGGCGGAGGTTACAGGCTCCATACTTCTCTTCCACCTCTCTTATATGCCCCATAACCACTTGGAGATGCCTACAGCATGACACGGTAGCCTAAGGTTGAATTTCTGCTTCTTCTAATTTGACAAAGTAGAATTAGATAACGAGCAACCCAAACCGGGCTACTCGATTTCCTCACACTGGTTAACTTGCAGCGCAAATACCTTCACATTTTTCAGGCAAAACCAGATCGAGCCACAATTGGATTAGATTTTTTCAACATCCTCGATGACAAACAGAAGTTCAAGGGCTGCA
>JAKLJF010000835.1:0-302 GCA_023151335.1 Thermoanaerobaculia bacterium
AAAGCAGTTGGAGGAGTTGGGGATACGGGTGGTAGGGTAACGCGAACTGTTAGTTCGCGTGGAAAAAAAAAGAAATATATGCGAACTGTTAGTTCGCGTGGAAAAAACAGAAATATACGCGAACTAACAGTTCGCGTTACTGCGACCACGCCGTCGGCACCCTATCCCAGCGGTGCTTCCTCAACTCCAGCCGCAACGCTTCCGGCAACCCCTGCCCATCGCTCGTCGCAATATTGGCCTCCACGTGCCGCACCCGTCGCATACCGGGGATGATGGTATGCACGTCGTCGTTGCAGAGTATA
>JAKLJF010000835.1:343-2410 GCA_023151335.1 Thermoanaerobaculia bacterium
TTTCGGGCATCGTCATCCCTTCGGGAACAAGTGGCTTTAACGCGTCGGCGTGTTCCACGCTGGAATGCAGGTTTTCGGGCACGAAATAGGTGCCGCGCCAGTCGCCGGGCGGAAACACGGTGTCTTTGGTGAGCGTGCCGGTCAGGGAACCCTCGTCGAAGGGTACGCGGGCGATGACGGCGATATCGAGTTCGCGACAAAGCGGGAACAAATGGTCTTCCGGCGCCTGGTCGAAAATATTATAGATCACCTGTACGGCGTCGATCAGGCCCGTGCGCAGGGTATCGAGAGCGTTCTCGGGTTCCCAGCGGTTGATGCTGACGCCGAAATGACGCACTTTACCGTCCCGTTTCAGTTTTTCAACGGCGGTCTTCCATTCGTCGCGGCCGGCCCAGGCGTCTTCCCAGACGTGGAATTGCTGCAGGTCGATACAGTCCACGCCGAGGTTGAGCAGGCTTTTTTCGGTGTATTCGATAATATGGCCGGCCGGGAAGCAATCTTCGAAACGGTACTCCGGTTTGGAAGGCCATTTGAAATTTTTCGGCGGGATTTTCGTGGCGACAAACAGTCGTTTGCCGGCGTGTTTTTTCAGCAGGGCGCCGAGCACCTGCTCGCTTTTGCCGCGGCCGTAGCCCCAGGCGGTGTCGAAAAAATTGCAGCCGAGTTCCACGGCGCGGTCGAGGGCGCGGTCTACTTCTCCGGCGTCGGCGCCGGTCCAGCTGGCCAGGCCCCACATGCCGTAGCCGATCTCGGAGGATTGAAAATTGGTGCGGCCGAATCTGCGGTATTGCATGGAAGATGATTTATAAAATGGGCCTGCAAAATATTCTGAGTTTGTGGAAAAGTAATTTTAAAATAAGTGTTAAAAATTTAAGTGTTTAAACAACTATTTTTTATCCTTGCTGTTATACCCATATTGTTTCACCGTTCTAAAAATAAAAAAACAATATGACAAAGCTCAGCTGGCAACTCGACCCCGCGCACTCTGAAGTGCAATTCCGCGTCCGGCACCTGATGGTGTCTACCGTGACGGGGCAGTTCAAAAACTTTTCTTCCAACGTAACAACGGCCGAAAACGGCGATTTCAAGACGGCAGAGATCGAATTCACGATCGAGGCGGCGTCGGTGAACACCGGCGTGGAAATGCGCGACAACCACCTGCGCAGCGACGACTTTTTCAACGCTGAAAAATATCCCACCCTGCAATTCAAATCCACCGGGCTGAAACCGCTCGGTGATGGCGCCTATCAACTGGACGGCCTGCTGACCATCCGCGACTTCACCAAAACCGTTTCCCTGCACGTCGAACTCGGCGGCGTGGTGGTAGATCCCTACGGCAACACCAAGGCCGGCTTTGAAGTAACGGGCAAGATCAACCGCAAGGATTTCGGACTGAACTGGAGCGCCGTGACCGAAGCCGGCGGCGTGGTGGTGGCCGATGAAGTGAAGATACAGGCTAACGTGCAATACGCCAAAGTGCAGCCGGTAGCGGCCACGACGGAAGCCCTGGCAGAAGCAACGGCCTGAACACGGCAAACGCCGGCACTATAATTCCTTTAAGTTATCCTCCGGGTTTCGGTCAACCAGTAAAGAGAACGGATCCACGCCCGCCTTTTCGGGTTTTTCATGGACAATGAAGGTGAATTTGTTGTCTTTCTGGTTGATCTTCACCCGTTGCCGGTGCAACGTTTTTCCGTATTTTTTGCCGGAGGGCGGTTTGGCAAAGGCGCCGATCTCGATATAATCGTTCACGGGTACTTCGGTTTCCTTGCCCAGGTCGTCGGCTTTGAGTTTGCGGCATTCCACCTGAATACTCACTTCCCAACGGCCATTGCCCAGGTCTTTCACACTGGCCTCCCTGCATCGGTTTTCAAAGAGCGTAATGTCTTCGAAAAGATCTTTGACCACGTAGCGCAGGGAGTCGGGCGTGTGGGCATAGAACTCATCTATGGCGTCGAGGCTGACGGGATATGGCGGGTCGGCGTAGCGGAATTTTTCCAGGAATGCGCGCAGTGCGGCGTTCACGGAGTCCTCCCCGATCATTTCTTTCAGGTAATACATAGCCAC
>JAKLJF010000835.1:2420-2714 GCA_023151335.1 Thermoanaerobaculia bacterium
CTTTGTTGTAGTGGATATAGCCCTGGTTTTCGCTGCGCGACAAGGGTAGTTCTTTCAGGGTTTCACGCCCGCGGCTGCGCAGGTATTTGTCCATTTCGTATTCGAGGAATTTGCGCATCTGGTCGCGGCCGTATTCGCGTTCCATCACCATCAGGGCGCTCCACTGGGCGAAGGTTTCCACCAGCATTTCGCCGCCCTGCATTTGGGCGCCACATTCCTGGTGGCCCCAGTATTGGTGGCCGATCTCGTGCGCCGCCACGTAGAACATCAGATCGAGGTCGTCGTTGGGGTCTT
>JAKLJF010000836.1 GCA_023151335.1 Thermoanaerobaculia bacterium
TTTTCATAACTGCGCTCGAACCGCACGTACTGTGCGATCAACAGAAAAACAGCCGTCCCAACAGACAAACCGAGCACATTGATCAGGGTAAAAGCCTTGTTTTTGGCGAGACTACGCCGGGCATTTTTAAAATAATAGGACAACATAGGGCATGCCGGTTAATTGACGAATTACCGCCTCTCAATCTATTCGACTCCTTTGAAAACAAAGCTTCAAGGCTCGTGCCATCCTTGTAATTAATTGATAACCAGCATTTTTAAGGAGATTATTTTTAAAAACCTGTTCGATTCTGAACACCCGGCGATTGAAACCGGACAATGGGATATTTACCGCTTAAAAATCAAAAACAGCCCGCGATATTTGCCGGACTTATTCTGTCGTGACACCTTTGCGTATGCAACAACAAGAAAATACCGGCTTTTCGATCCGATCCAAATTCCTTTTATTGAGCGCCATCACGATTTTGCTGGCCATAATGGCAACGTTGGCTGAGAATTACGGCTGGATTCAAAACCTGCCCTGGCTGGCCCCTGTTTTGCGCTGGGCAGCCATACTGGTGTTGAGTTACGGCTGCTGGCGCCGGAACAGTCTGACCACCTGGATACTGTTCAGTATGGTTATCGGGGCTGAATTCGGCTACGATTTTCCGGCGATAGGCTCGGAAATGAAGATCGTGAGCAAAATATTCCTCAAGCTGATCAAAACGATCATTGCCCCGCTGATTTTCGGTACCCTGGTAGTCGGTATTGCCGGACATTCCGACCTGAAACAGGTGGGCCGAATGGGCTGGAAATCCATTTTATACTTCGAGATCGTCACGACAGTCGCCCTGTTCATTGGTTTGTTTGCCATTAATATCAGCAAGGCAGGGGTAGGCATTAATTTGCCACCCACGGCAGAATCGGAAAAAATGGATGTTCCGCCACCCGTGGGCTGGCAGGAAACGGTGTTGCATATTTTCCCGGAAAATATTGCCAAATCTATCGCCGATGGTCAGGTGTTGCAAATAGTAGTGTTTAGCATACTCTTTGCCATCGGCCTCGCCCTGGTGAAAGAGCCGCACAAGACCCACATGCTGAGTTTTGCGGAAAGCCTCACCGAGGTGATGTTCAAATTCACGGGCATCGTGATGTATTTCGCCCCTTTTGCCGTGGGCGCCGCCATCGCTTACACCGTGGGACACATGGGTTTTGGCATACTAAAAAACCTGTTCAGCCTGCTGGCCACTTTATACGTCGCGCTGATCGTTTTTATCCTTGGCGTTTTACTACCGGTTGCCTTGTGGATCAAACTGCCCATCCGTAAATTTATCAATGCCGTGGCCGAGCCGGCCACCATCGCTTTTTCCACGACGAGTTCGGAAGCGGCGCTGCCGAAGGCACTGCAGGCAATGGAAAAATTCGGCGTTCCGCGCAAAATAGCCGCCTTCGTTTTGCCCGCGGGCTACAGTTTTAACCTCGACGGTTCCACGCTGTACCTCTCCCTGGCCACCATTTTTGTGGCCCAGGCTGCCGGCGTGCACCTCGACATCGGTCAGCAGGTTCTGATTTTACTGACCCTCATGCTTACCACGAAAGGTATCGCCGGCGTTCCAAGGGCCTCGCTGGTGATCCTGATGGCCACGGCCACTTCGTTCGGCCTGCCGGTGGAACCGATCTTTATCATTCTCGGCATCGACGAACTGATGGACATGGCCCGCACCACGGTTAACCTGGTGGGCAATTGCCTGGCTTCGTGCGTGATCGCCAAATGGGAGGGCGAAGCGGATTTTGGGAAGGAAGAAGAGGGGATATGAGGGTTTATGAAGGTTTATGAGGGTTTATGAGGGTTTATGAGGGATAAACCTTTATAAACCCTCATAAACCCCTCATAAACGCTACTACACATTCGCTGGTTGTTTCCATCATCAAAAAGTAACCGTCCAGGCGTTGGCGCTTGATTGCGGTTCTATCTGTTTGCATTTTTGCAGGATGCCCATTGTCTCTTAAAAAACGCCTCCATGCGCCTGTGCTCCCTTCTGCTGCTCTTTGCATTGTACGCCTCCTGCCTGCTACAGGCCCAAAACCGTTCCCGGACATTTGGCCACTTCGGTCAGATCTACCGCCTCACCGACGCCGAGGCAGCCGTCCTGCTGCACGCGGAAAAGGCTCCATTGTTTCGGGAATCCTGGCTGCATACGCTGGAAGATACTTTTCACGGCGCCGAACCACGCCGGCTTTTAGCGCCGGGACATTATCTGCTGGCAGAGGCCGAAGGTGAAGGGGTGGAACTGGAATTGCGCTCCGTACACACGATCCGGGTGTGGCTGCTACCACACCTGCGCGATTTCCTGCTTTCCGTGACCAACAGTGCGGGTGCGCCTATTCGCGACGCGCGGGTAATGTTTCGTGGTAAACAGGCGTTTTTTGACAACACCCTGCAATGCTACCGGCTGCCCCGGCGCTCCCGCGGCGGTTTTGTGGAAGTGTATGCAGGCGGCGAGTCCTGGTTCGGTCATGTGGACAACGAACATAAAGCAGCGCTTTGGCAGCGCTGGATGAACTACCATACCGGTTACGGCGTAGCGCGTGTGCTGGCTTTTCCGGTACGCTGGACGGCCCGAACGGTTCGCCGGATTAAATACCGGATCCGGGATGGCTATTGGCCGGAACGTTACCGAGGGTATAACGACGACTTTCCGGGCTACATCGCTTTCAGCC
>JAKLJF010000837.1 GCA_023151335.1 Thermoanaerobaculia bacterium
ATTCACCCCGGCAAACCACCCACTTGCGCTTGCGGGCCGGGTATTCGATTCGGGAAACGGAGTTTGCCTCGGTGTATGGCACGCCTGAACAAGTGCCGGTGAACCGCAACAAGAACCGGGAGACTGCCCGCGATTGGCACTTTGCGCCGGCTTTTATTGCCACCCATGCCCTGGGCAGGTTCTTTTTACATGCCGGGGCAGAAATGCCCGTTTATTTTCTGAAACCGCTTGAATAGCATTATACCTGGACCGATCTGACTCAGGCAGCAGGCAATACATCGGAGAGTTGGCGCCGGTACCCGGGCGGAACATCCCTGGGCATCGGCCCCGTGGCAGGTTTTTCCTTTCGGTTGGACCGCTGGTTGTTTGCCGGTATTGAAGCCCGCGGGGCCTGGATGTATACCCGTTTGCAGGGTAATTTTGAAGAACGTTCCAACTGGTCGGGGCCGATGGTTACGCAAAAAGGCACGGACGAAACCTACCGGAGCGGCGGCCTGAGCGACGTGCAGCTGGCGCTGCAATTGCGGTTTTTATGGTAAAACGTTCGCGTTGATTTTTATTGAATTATTTCACCTAAAAAAGTTCTCATTATGCGTATTCTTTCATTTTGTTTCATCGTCGCGCTAATTTCCTTTTCGTCTTGTGATAAACAATACAGCGACGTGCTCACTCGAGATAATCTGGTCGGCAACTGGGAAGATGAAGGGCCGCCGGAACCAGCACATTTATTAGACATATTTTATGGCAGCGCTCTCGAATTGCGAAAAAATGGCGAGTTTAAAATATACTACTGGAGCAATGGCAAGCCCGACGCGAACAGAGCAGATGGTACCTGGAGTTTTATTAATAATGATAAACTCGTACTTGTTTTCAGATTTAGCCGGGACACTTGTAATATTAGCGAATACGATGGAAAAACAATGACGCTCAGTTATGAAGCGTTTGGAGCAAGCCAACAGATGAAAAGAAGATAGTTGCCAATAAAGTTTATGAAATATCTGCTGCAACCGGTTACATTCTGAATATTTTACCGGCCTGATTTTCAGGCCCGACAGTTTAATAAATAATGGAATCCCGCCCGCCGGTACTGCCGCGGGCGGGATTACCAAAGCGCGATGACTCGCCGGCGATTATGTTATAAAAGTGCACAAGCATCTCAAAACTACCAACCGGCGTCAATAGAAGCAATAGGCAATGAGCTACTGCCCACTGCCTACTGCCCACTACATTACGGTGTCACCACTTTCTCTTTCTTCACCGGGTTGCCCATGCCGGCTTCGCGCCAGGTGGCTTTTTTGTTTTTCTTCGGTTTGGTTTGCTCGGCGAGGGTGACGGCGTTGGTGGCGCTCACGATACCGCCGCTGGCGCACAGTTCGCTGAAGGGTACTTTTTCGGTCGTGCCGGGTTTGTATACTTCGCCGTCCTGTTTCACTACCGATTTGACGAGCACTTCGCGCACCTGTTTTGCCGATAACTCGGGATAGTAGGAGCGGATGATGGCGGCTACGCCGGCGGCAGCCGGGGAAGCCATGGACGTGCCGCTGAAGGCGGCGTACTTATTATCAGGCACCGTGGAGTACAGCTGATGGCCGGGGGAAAACAGGTCGACGTTCTTTTTGCCGTAGTTGGAGAAGCCGGCCACGCGTTTTTCACCGCCGCGCCAGGAAAGGGCGCCGATTTCCAGCCAGTTCGGCGCCGTTTTTTCCTTTTTAAACAGGCCTTTTTTGACCGGTTTGACGTAATTATCGCTGGGGAAATTGCTGTCGGTATCATTATTTTCCGCGTCATTGCCGGCGGCGTGCACGAGCAGTACGTCGCGTTCGGCGGCGTATTTCACGGCTTCATCCACGTATTGTTTTTGCGGGCTGAAATCTTTGCCGAACGACATGTTGATGATGCTGGCGCCATTGTCCACGGCGTAACGGATGGCGTTGGCCACGTCTTTGTCGCGTTCGTCGCCGTCGGGCACGCAGCGCACGGTCATGATACGCACGTTGTCGGCGATACCGTCGATGCCCACGCCGTTGTTGCGGATGGCAGCGATGATGCCAGCCACGTGGGTACCGTGGCCGTCGGGGTCGCTGTATGTGTTGTTGCCATAAAAGCGGTTGCTCAGGTCGCTGGGGTCGTCGCCCACGATGCCGCGTGGGTTGAAGTCGAGGTTTAGGTTATAGTCCAGCATTTCTTTGTAAGGGCCGTAAGCGCTGGCTTTTTCCTCGGCAAAATTGTCCGGGGTCAGGCCTTTTGCCATTACGCGCTGGCTCAGCGCGATCGCTTCTTTGAGTTTTTCGTTGCTGCCGGCGTCCATTTTGGTCAGGTCTTCGGCGCTGAAGGATTGTTTGCCGGTAGCCTGCCGGATCGTAGCAAAGGCGTCTTCCACTTTGGCCAATTGTGCGTCGACCTGGGCTATTACTTCTTCTGCTTCCTTTCGTTTTTCCTCGTAGGCTTCTTTTATTTCCTGGAAGTAATCAAATTCTTTTTTGGCATCGCCGTAGAGATTTTTACCGTTGGTGCCCGCGTATTTTTTGCTCAGCCGCGCGTATTCACGCGTCATTTCGAGGGTTTCGTGCGTGACGATTTCGCCGTTGGCGCCGCCGAGGAAGTTCCAGCCGTGGATATCGTCGATGTAGCCGTTGCCGTCGTCGTCTTTGTTGTTGCCGGCTATTTCGCCGGGGTTAACCCACATGATGTCTTTGAG
>JAKLJF010000838.1:0-2416 GCA_023151335.1 Thermoanaerobaculia bacterium
TGCCCGACGCCGATGCACATGGTGCAAAGGGCGTAACGACCGTTCTGACGGCGCAGCTCCCGCGTGGCGGTAAGGATAAGGCGCGCGCCTGACATGCCCAGCGGATGCCCCAACGCGATAGCCCCTCCGTTGGGGTTGAGCCGGGGATCGTCGTCGGCCAGTTCGAGTTGGCGGGTACAGGCCAGCACCTGGGCTGCGAAAGCCTCGTTGATCTCGATCACCGACATGTCGTCCAAACGCAAACCGGCCTTGGCCAGTGCGTGCCGCGAAGCTTGTACCGGCCCTATGCCCATAATACGGGGTTCGACACCGACAACCGCCGAACTGACGATCCGGGCAAGCGGTTTCAATTGATGTTGCTTTGTTCCATTTTCCGACGCGATCAGCAAAGCGGCGGCCCCGTCATTCAAACCGGATGCATTTCCGGCTGTCACGGTGCCTTCTTTGCGGAATGCAGGCCTGAGTTTGGCCAGCACTTCCAACGTGGTATCCGGCTTGATAAATTCGTCGTCCCGGATGAGCGCAGTCTCCGCCTTGGGCCGTGGCACCGGTACCGGCGCGATTTCTTCGCTTAAACGGCCTGTTGCGCGCGCATGGGCTGCTTTTTGCTGACTCCACAGGGCGAATTTATCCTGGTCTTCCCGATTGATGCCGTACAGATCAACCAGATTTTCAGCGGTTTGCCCCATGGCTTCCGTGCCATATAATTCCTGCATGCGGGGATTGATAAAACGCCAGCCAAAACTGGAGTCGTACAACTGGGCGTCGGTGCCAAAGGGTTTTGCCGTTTTGCTCAATACGTAGGGCCCGCGGGTCATGTGTTCCACACCGCCGGCGAGGAAAATATCGCCATCGCCGGCTTGTATGGCCCGGCTGGCGTGCACAGTGGCGGCCATGCCGCTGGCACAGAGACGATTGACGGTTTCGCCTGGCACCGACCAGGGCAGGCCCGCCAGCAGCAGGGCCATACGCGCCACATTCCGGTTGTCTTCGCCCGCCTGGTTGGCGCATCCCAGAATGACGTCGGCTATCGCGGCCGGGTCGAGACCGGGGTGGCGTACCAGGAGCTCCCGAAGAACGTGCGCAGCCAGGTCATCGGTCCGTACCGGTGCGAGACTGCCGCCAAAATTGCCGATAGGGGTACGAATCCCGTCGATGATAAAAACTTCTTTCAAGTGAATAGTTATTGATGAAGATAAAATAACCGCGCAAAGGTAAACGCTTCGCTGCCCGCGTTTACTAAACTTTAAAAGTTTGGTGAACGTAGTCGCAAAGCCCGCCGGCCCGGGATGATCTTATCGTTAAAAAACAATTCCGGCTTGGTTTTTGTTAAAAACGGGAATAAGTTTGCGAGTCGTTATAAAAACTCATTTCATGTTATTCGTCCGCTTTAATGCTTGTTGTTGCTGTTGTTCCGGCCTACCGGGATGGGCACACAGCTTTTCGGGCAATATGAGGTAAATAAATTTACTTTCACCCACAGTTGAAAACACCCTTTCCCGGCGCGCCGTGAAAGGGTGTTTTCTTTTCAACTTTAACAGATATGAAACCTGGTTTGGAGCATTTCTTTATTCAACTCGATACGGATCGTATCCGGTTCACCCAGCTCATTCCGCCCAAATCGGAAGCGCACGAACTGGCCGACGAGTTGTTTAACTTTTTATTCCCTGTTCATTGCCACCATCCCCGCCCCGCGCGGGTACAGTATGCTATCCTGCGCGATGATCTGGAGCAATTGTTGCGGCCCCTGTTGCACGATAAAAATGGCGCAGCCGTTAAACTTGCCAACGCTTTCTTTGACCGGTTGCCTGAGGTGCGCGAATCCTTGCTCGATGACGCGGAAGCCATCCTGAAGTTTGATCCCGCTGCAACGTGTTTGGAGGAAGTCATTGCCACCTACCCGGGGTTCTATGCCATTTCGATGTACCGCATTGCGCATGAACTGCACCGCCTCGGTACGCCATTGTTGCCGCGGGTTTTTTCCGAGTATGTACACGGGAAAACAGGTATCGACATCCATCCCGCCGCTTCCATCGGACACTCCTTCTTCATCGATCACGGCACAGGCGTGGTCATCGGGGCTACGGCCGTGATTGGCAACAACGTCAAAATTTACCAGGGCGTTACTCTTGGCGCCCTGCAGGTGGATAAATCGCTGGCCGATGTAAAACGCCATCCGACCATCGAGGATAACTGTATCCTGTATGCCAACAGCACCATTTTGGGTGGAAAAACTGTGATTGGCCACGATTCGATCATTGGCGGCAACTCCTGGCTCACGGCCAGCGTACCGCCCAATTCCGTGGTGTTGCACCAGCCGCAGGTAAAAGTACGCACCAAGCTGGTGGAAGAACCCTGGAATTTTGTTATTTAAAAAACTAATATTTATTTATCTAATTAACAATCACTCGTGAAC
>JAKLJF010000838.1:2426-2698 GCA_023151335.1 Thermoanaerobaculia bacterium
GCGAATAACATTTTAGAAACGATTGGTAATACGCCGCATGTCAGGATCAACCGGCTCTTTGGCAATACTCATGAAATATGGATCAAACTGGAGCGCGCAAATCCCGGCGGCAGTATTAAAGACCGCATCGCTTTGTCTATGATCGAAGACGCTGAGCGCAGGGGCGATCTGCGTCCGGGCAGCGTCATTGTGGAACCGACCAGCGGCAATACCGGTATTGGCCTGGCTATGGTGGCCGCGGTGAAGGGGTATCAACTCGTGCTGGTGATGCC
>JAKLJF010000839.1:0-278 GCA_023151335.1 Thermoanaerobaculia bacterium
GGATGTGGTTTGATCTGGCTGGCAAGGTTTATGTTTCCCTGCCGGGTGTTCCTTTTGAAATGGAATATCTGATGACCTACGAGGTATTGCCCCGCCTGGCCGCCCGTTTTCCGCGCAACCCCATTGCTCACCGCACCCTGCTGACTGCCGGAGAAGGTGAAAGCAATATCGCCAAACGGATCGAAGCATTTGAAGACAATCTGCCATCCAACATCAAACTGGCATATCTGCCCAGTCTCGGTCAGGTGCGCCTGCGGCTGACCGGCACTTGGGAAGAA
>JAKLJF010000839.1:336-2696 GCA_023151335.1 Thermoanaerobaculia bacterium
TCGACGCCAAAAAAGCGGAACTGGCGGCCCTGCTTCCCGATCTGCTTTATGGTTACGATGATGATTCCCTGGAAAAAACAGTGGGCCGGATTTTACTGGAACAAAAAAAGCGGTTCGGAACCGCGGAGAGTTGTACCGGTGGCTATATCGCTCATCTCATCACCTCGGTGCCGGGCGCTTCCAATTATTTTCCGGGCAGCATCGTGAGTTATTCTTATGAACTGAAAACAAAGTTGCTTGGCGTGAGGCCTGAAATCCTGGAGCGTTTTGGCGCCGTCAGCGAAGAAACCGTCCGGGAGATGGTTTCAGGCGCCCTGAAGGCGCTGGATGTGGACGTCGCACTGGCTGTTTCCGGCATCGCCGGACCCGACGGCGGAACACCCGACAAGCCGGTCGGTACCGTGTGGATGGCAGTGGGCGATCATTCACACGTCATTACCCATAAACAGGTTTTTGGCCGCGACCGGATAAAAAACATCCAGCAGACAGCGACATACGGGCTGAATCTGGTGCGGAAGTTTTTGCTCAACAAGTAGGGGTTATCGCGCAGACTTTCCAGGTTTTCGAAACTTGGAAAGTTTAACCAGAACCAGGCTTTACTCCTGCCCTTGTTGAATGCCCTACACTTTCGGCGCCAAATACCGTCCTGTAAAGCTCTGCTTTACATTTGCCAAATCTTCAGGCCGTCCTTCAAACACCAGGTTGCCGCCGTCTTTTCCGCCTTCCGGCCCAAGGTCGACGACCCAATCGGCGTTTTTGATCACTTCCATGTTGTGTTCCACCACCAGCACCGTGTGGCCTTTTTCTACCAGGGCGTCAATGGCGGTCAGCAGTTTGCGGATGTCGTGGAAATGCAGGCCGGTGGTGGGTTCATCGAAGATGAAAAAGATATGGCCGCCCGAGTTCTCGCGGATCAGGAAGGAGGCGAGCTTGACGCGCTGGGCTTCGCCGCCGGAAAGGGTGCTGCTGGACTGACCCAGTTTTACATAACCCAGGCCCACTTCATGCAGGGGTTGTATCCGGTCGATGATCTCTTTTTGTCCTTTGAAAAAATCCAGCGCCTCTTCAATGCTCATATCCAGCACCTCGAAGATGTTTTTCCCTTTGTACTGTACATCGAGCACTTCCTGTTTGAAGCGCCGGCCTTTACACTCTTCACATTCCAGGTGCACGTCGGCGAGGAATTGCATTTCGATCACCTGTTCGCCTTCGCCCTTGCAGGCGTCGCAGCGGCCGCCGTCCACGTTGAAGCTGAAATGTTTGGGTTGAAAACCCCGTATCTTGCTCAGTTGCTGCCCGGCAAACAGGTCGCGGATGGCGTCGTAGGCCTTGACGTAAGTGACCGGGTTGGAGCGGCTGCTTTTACCGATGGGACTTTGGTTGATGAATTCCACGCGGCTTACCTTTTTCACCGGACCTTCGAGGCCGTCGAACAGTCCCGGTTGTTTGCCCGGATTATCGGGCAGGTGCTGCAGCAATGCCGGGTAAAGGATGTCGCGCACCAGGGTGGTTTTACCCGACCCGCTCACGCCGCTTACCACGGTGAGGCTGTGCAGCGGGATGCGCACGTCGATGTGTTTCAGGTTGTGTTGCCGCGCGCCTTTGATCCGGATAAAATCAACCAGCTTACGCCGAACGACCGGCGTTGGGATCTGCATGGCGCCCGACATATAGCGGGCGGTGAGGCTTTCCGGGGCGGCGGTACCGATGTCGGCATAGTTGCCGGCAAATACCACCTGGCCGCCGTGCACGCCGGCTTCGGGACCCATGTCCACCAGGAAGTCGGCGTTTTTAATGACTTCTTCCTCGTGTTCCACCACCACCACGGTGTTGCCCAGGTCGCGCAGGTTTTTGAGCACCTGAACGAGCCGGCCCGTATCGCGGGGATGCAGCCCCACGGAGGGTTCGTCGAGCAGGTACATGGAAGCGGTAAGGTTGCTGCCGAGGGTGCGGGTGAGGTGGATGCGCTGGGTTTCACCACCGCTCAGGGTATTGGAAATGCGGTCGAGGGTGAGGTAGCCCAAACCCAGTTCTACCATGAAGCGCAGCCGGCCGTGGATTTCCACGAGCAGGCGTTTGGCAATGGCCTGCTCGTGGTCGGTCCATTGTATTTGTTCGAAAAAGGCCAGCACTTCGTCCAGCGGAATATCGGTGAGTTCGGAGATGTTTTTCCCGCTGATTTTTACACAGAGGGCTTCCTTGCGCAGGCGTCCGCCCTCGCAGGTGGAACATACCGTTCGACCCCGGTAGCGGGCCAGGGTAACGCGGTTCTGTATCTTATAGGTTTTGCTTTCCAGTTCCTGGAAAAAAGCGTTGATACCCTGAAACCATTCGTTGCCCGTCCAAAGGAGTTTTTGTTC
>JAKLJF010000083.1 GCA_023151335.1 Thermoanaerobaculia bacterium
CGAATTTATCCGCGACAACGTGCTGGCTTCCAGCGGCCTGCTGGTGCAGGAAATCGGCGGCCCACCGGTAAAACCCTGGCAACCGCCCGGCATCTGGGAAGAAATCGCCGCCGACAAAACAGCCAATGCCTTCCGCGGCGAATTCACTTACGTGCCCGACACCCTGCCGGAGAAAATGTACCGCCGCAGCGTGTACACCTACCAGCGCCGCACCATTCCGCCGCCCACCCACCTGAGCTTCGACGCGCCCCTGCGCGACAACTGCGAAGTGCGCCGTACGCGCTCGAATACGCCCTTACAGGCACTCGTGATGCTCAACGACCGGCAGGTACTGGAAGCCGCGCGCGTACTGGCCGGCCGCCTGCTGAAAGACCCGGCTCTGAACACCCCGGAAGCGCGCATCGACGCCGCTTTTCGCCGCATCCTGACCCGGAAAGCCGAACGGCGGGAAATGAAGGAATTGCTGGCGTATTTTAAAACGGAATACGAACGTTATCAAAAAAAGCCGGAAGACGCCACGCGCTTGCTCCAGGCAGGGGCCCGCCCGCCCGGGGCAGGTTTACCGCCCGCCGCGGAACAAGCGGCGTTGATGCTCACCCTTTGCGCGGTGTATAATCTTGACGAATCCCTTGTTTTATAATTTTTAGCCGGCACTGTCTTTTTTCCCGATCGACCACTTCCATATTCTCCCGTCGTCCAGGTCGAACACTTCTTCCACGAAGCGGAAACCCAGCTTGCGCAACACGGCAACCGACGCGTTTTCTTCGGCAAGCGTGTGGGCTACGATCAATTGCACGCCTTCTTGTTTGAGGGCGTGTTCCACCAGGGCGCGGGCCGTTTCGGTAGCCAGTCCCTGCCCCTGGTAGGCGTCGGCAATTTCGTAGCCGACCTCAACAATGCCCTCAGGGGTAGGCGGGCCCTTGTAACCACAGGCGCCAACCAGGCGGACATCGGCGCGATGGATAATGAGATAGTTCCACCAATCGCACTCTTCCGGGTGTTCGTGCAGGTAATCGCGCATCCAGGCCATGGCTTCCGGGAAATGCATCCAGTGATCGGCTATATCCACACCGCCCAACATGCCGGAAAGTGCGGACCAGTCTTCCCGGACGATGGCATCGAGTATGGGCAAAGTAGAGGCGACGAGAAACAGGCGTTCGGTGTTTATAGTCATGTCGCGAATGTCGGAATTTTCCCGTTCGGTGAAAAAAATTTGTTGTTACCGGCAAAGTTTCGATTTTAGCGCCTGAAAAAGCCCGGACCGGATGCGCAACCAACCGGGCGATTGACCAATCACAAGCTAATCCTTTCTATTGTATGAACGGCGCCGACTGCAGGATACGCAGCCGGCGCTTTTTATTTGTGATTGAGTGATTGAGTGATTGAGTGATTGAGTGATTGGGTGATTGGGTGGTTTACATTTTTGTTTATGCAACCTGAAAGGGTCAAAATTTTCTTTTACTGCTGAAACTAATTTTTGGAAGAAACAGTTTTTTATTCGGAACTTCAAAAATCCGGGCGAGGCAGGTTGCATGACACCCGGCAACAGGATGTCGCGTCTAAGATGAATGGAGAAACCCGAATACAATTCGACAGGACAAATGAATACAATCATCTAAACTCTTCCTTCCATGCTTTTTCGGTTATATGCCCATTGGCGGGGCTCTTATTCCGGTATTCCGGTAAAAGTCTGGTTCCTGTCCATTGTCAGTCTGATCAACCGCTGCGGTGCGATGGTGGTGGTATTCCTGACCATTTACCTGACCAAACATCTGGGCTTTAGCATTCGCGACGCGGGTTATGTATTGGGCTGTTTTGGCGCCGGCGCGTTTCTGGGCGCCTACATTGGCGGCAAACTGACCGACCGGTTTGGTTATTATCCCATCATGTTCTGGAGCCTGGTCGGGAACGGTATCATGCTGATGCTATTGATCCAGCTGAGCAATTTCTGGGTGATGTGCGGCGCCGTATTCATGCTCAGCGTCATTTCGGAAGTATTCCGTCCGGCCAACTCGCTGGCCATTGCCCGGCAATGTACGCCCGAAACGCGTACCCGCTCCATTTCGCTGTACCGGATGTCGGTCAACCTGGGCTGGACGGTGGCTCCGGCCTTTGGCGGTCTGCTGGCCGGTTTCGGATGGCACTGGCTGTTCATCGTGGACGGGCTGACCTGCCTGCTCGCTGCCGTGCTGCTCTGGCAACTTATTGCCCCCAAACAGGAGGAATTACCGGAAAGAGCAAACGAAGCACAGGAAAAGACGGAAAATCCGGCGCCTGCCGTTTCGCCTTACCGCGACAAGCCCTTTCTGGCCTTTATCCTGCTGACCGTGCTGGGCGCCATCGTATTTATGCAATTGCTCTGGACGGTACCCATATATTTCAAAGACGCCCATCATTGGGATGAGCATACCATCGGCCTGTTGGCCGCTCTCAACGGGCTTATTGTCTTCCTGGTGGAAATGCCGCTGATCTACCGCATCGAAGGACGGCGCTCACGCCTGTCGTTCGTGCGAATAGGATTGATCTTATACGCCTTCGCCTATACCGCTTTTCTGCTTCCGCCCGGTGGAATGAGCTCCGCGCTACTCTACATGGTTGCGATCTCTTTTGGCGAAATGTACGTGATGCCTTTCAGCAGCAACTTTGTGTTTGGCTACGCCGAAAAAGGCAGCGCGGGCGGCTATATGGCCCTGTACACCATGGCATATTCCATCGCCAACATTATTGCCCCCCTCATGGGTACCCAGATCATCGCGACCTGGGGATTCAACACCCTGTGGTATGTCCTGGGCGTTATCAGCGCCATTACCTGGATAGGATTCTGGTGGCTGGAACGGAAAACGGAACGAGGTTTAACGGGTTGAGCAGGTTTAACGGGTTGAGCGGGTTTAACGGGTTGAGCGGGTTTAACGGGTTTAACGGGTTCGGATACTCTTGGCCTTCCCCGGTAAGGGTGCCAAGAGTATCCGAACCCGTAAAACCCGTTAAACCCGCTCAACCCGTTAAACCCGTTAAAGATGCTTCAATTGCCTTGCACACCCTTTCCACCTGTTCCGCCGTCATGCCCGGGAACAGGGGCAGGCTGAGGCAGCGGCGGGCCAGGCTTTCGGCGATAGGGAATTGCCCTTGCCGGAAACCCAGGTGGGCAAAGGCCTTTTGGAGGTGTGGTGGCACGGGGTAGTGGATCATGGTCTGAATACCTTGTTGGGCCAGATGATCTTGCAGGGCATCCCGGTTTTCGCATTGCACCACAAAAATGTGCCATACGTGGGTGCAATCCGGGGCGATTTGGGGTAATTGCAGGCCGTCCAGTCCCTGCAGGTTTTTCAGGTAAAGTTGTGCCAGTTGTTCCCGTTGGCGGTTCCATTCGGCGAGGTGTTTCAATTTAATGCGCAGGACAGCGGCTTGTATCTCGTCGAGGCGGGAGTTGAGGCCGGCATATTCGTTGTAATATTTTTTTTCCGAGCCGTAGTTGCGAAAAGCCCGCGCGAAACGCGCCAGTTCGTCGTCGTCCGTGGTGATGGCGCCGCCGTCGCCGAGGGCGCCGAGGTTTTTGGTGGGGTAAAAACTGGTGGCATTGATGTGGCCCATGCTGCCGGTGAGACGGCCGGCACAACGCGCGCCGTGCGCCTGGGCGTTGTCTTCCACGATAAAAATACCGCGGCGTTCGGCCAGCGCCAGGAGGGGTTGCATATCGCAGGATTGACCGAACAGGTGTACGGGCATCACGGCGGCAGTCCGCGGACTGATTGCCTGCTCCACCGCGCGCGGGTCGATGTTACAGGTGCCGGGATCGGGCTCTGCCGGCACGATGGTGGCGCCGGTGGCGGCAATGGCCAGCCAGCAGGCGATATAGGCGTTGGACGCCACGATGACCTCCTGCCCCGGGCCAATACCCAGCGCTTTCAGGGCAATATGCAAGGCATCGAGTCCGGACGCCACACCCACCGCGTGCCGGGCGCCGTTCCAACGCGCATATTCCGCCTCGAATTGTTGCACCTGCCCGCCCAGCACGTACCAGTTGCTGTCGTAACACGAGGTCATTGCGGCCAAAACCTCGTCCCGAATGGCTTGGTGGGCAGGAGCGAAGGAATAGAAAGGGATCGGATCACCCATATTTGTTGATTTGTTGATTTGTTGATTTGAGGGCCCTGCGCTTTGTCGCTCAAATCAACAAATCAACAAATCAACAAATCAACTTTTTAAACTCCCGGTAATTCCGGATATAATCGGCCGGCGAATAATCGGTGCTGGCCAGCACCATTTGCACGGCGTCGTGGGAATATTCCATCACGTGCCAGCACAGGGGCGGCAGGTAAACGCCTTCGGTGGGTTTGTCGAGGATAAATTCAAATTTTTCACCGGACAGCAACTCTGCCGTCAGCCGGATCCGGCCATGTACGGCGATGATCACCATTTCGGTGCGGTGGTGGGCATGCCGGCCGCGGGTCACTTCGTTGGGCGTAAAATACGTCCAGAATACCCGTTTGATCTCGAAAGGGATACCCTGTTGCGCGGCTGCCACGGTCAGGTAGCCGGTAGCCCGGGAACCGTTGGTGGAAAACTGCAGTAAGGTGGGTTTTTTAAACTCGGACGCCGTCACGGTGTGCAGGATTTACAGTTTGGATCATTGGGTTTGGAGCGCTTCGTCATTTCGTTCGTACACCGTCACATAACGTTTGCCGCCGGGCATGTATCGCAAGGCCTCCGTTTCATTCAGCACATATTTCGTTTCCGACATACTCAGCATATCAGCCCAGGCAACGGGGCGGTAATTTTCGCGCGTAAACCGGTATGCGCCATTGTAGAGGATCATCTTCGAATCTTTTTTCGGCATCCAGGAGTATTCCACGAAGTTGAACACGATAAAACGCGGCTTTTGATGTATAATTGAATCCAGGGCTTCCTGTTGCCAGCCTTCGCTTTGAGGGATAGGCCGCATGGTGAAGGCCATGTAAAAGTGTTTGGAGGGGGCTTTTTTATTGAGATACACATAGTACTGCGGCTCCGAGCCCAGGATAGCGATCCGGTCTTCGGGTTGTATGCGTTCGGAGATGAATTGCGACAGCACTTTGTCTTCGGGGTAGGGATTTCCGGGAAATATCGTTCGCAGGATGCTGTCGTGGTCGCCTTTAAACAAGGTAGGGCTGTTGCGGGCTACCGGCGCCAGGAGCAACACGGCCATCAGGCCTGCCATCACCGGGCGCCAGTTGGTGCGGGGTATCGCGCGGGCGATCGATTGTTCCGTATGATAAAAAAAAGCGGCGATAAGCAGGGCCAGTGCCGGCATCAGTTGCAGCCAGTAGTGGTTGTAGAAACGTTTGCCGGGCGTGATGGCCCAGAACGACAGCAGGGCCAATAAGGCCAGGGTCAAACGGTAACGCCCCGGCAGCCGGGGTGTGAGCAGGGCGAGCAATCCGAGTCCGGCCAGTATCCAATACCATTCCGCCGAACGGCTCACGGTACTGATGGCGAGGTCGAAGGCGCTCATCCAGACCTCCCGGCGCAAAGCGGAAGCATAAGTGCTGCCGTATTCCACGTTCCAGAACCAGAATTCATCCCAAACGCCCAGGCTTTTTATCCACAACACCGTGCCAACTGCCGGAATGACCGCCCCTGCCGCGGCCCAGGCGGCCCATTTCAGCAAATTCGGAATAGAGCGGGTTTGTTGCCTGAAAAAAACAAATACCGGCAAAGCCACCACGAGACCAAAGAAAAAAATGCCGGTTTGCCGCACCAAAACGCCGCAGGCGAGTAAAAATCCGCAGGCGAACAACCACCACCCGTTTTTCGGATTACCGGCGTTTTGCGCGTAGTCCCAGCGCAATAAACAATACAATCCTGGCAACACCAGTGCCAGAAGCACCAGTTCCGATTCGGCGATCATGGCAGTGGTATAGGGGTTGGCGATCAGCAGTACAAAACCCAGGCTGGCCACAAAACCGTAAAAATAACCGAAAAACCGGGCGCCGATGGCATACACCCACACGCTGTTCCAAAAACCAAGCGCCAGCGCCGCCCAGTGCAGACCGGTTGCACTGTACCCGAACAATGCGATCAGCGCCGCGTAACTGGCAAACAACAGCGGCGGTTTCATTTCGTAAAAATCGCGGTACGGGACCTCTCCTTCCAGCAGGCGCTTGCCCAGGTAAGCGTAGGCCGATTCATCGCGTTCCAGTGGCAGATCGATAAAATGCCGGCGCAGCACGTACAGGACTACAACTGAAATAACGATGCCGAGCGCCACCGACCAGGGCGCCGGCCAGTTCCAGGGCGAACGGGTGGCGGGTTCAACCGGCATTTCAGGCGCAGCCGGGCGCGGAGGCGCGGGTTGTCGTTTTGTTTTGGATGTCTTGGCCATAACGTGCCGCAAAAATGGCACATAATGAGGAAATTTCCGCCGGGAAGAAAATTATTGGAAAGGCGCTGTCTGTGTCGAAAATATCACATCCATCGGAATACGAATGTCTACATTCGGATCATATAGTTCCTCACCCAGTGGAAACACTTCATGGTGCTGAGGCGCTTTGAAAACATAGATGGACTGTAAGGAAGGGATTACCACCCAGCACGATTTAACACGGTCAGCCGCTGTGTCATGCGGGCGTGTATTTTACTCGGCATGGGTTTTCCGCGTTCCATTTCGTAATCAGACAAAGCATGAAAGTGCACAACGTTTACGAAACTTTAAAAGTTTCGTAAACGTATTTCACTACTCGGCCATGTTGAAAACTTGGCGGTGCGAGGTATACCAGTAGTGTAAGAAAATTTAGTTAGCATTGCAGGCTTTTTTCCCATAAACGTACACGACTTGTGAATAAACTCATCATCAATTTTACCCCGACCGGCATGGTGCCCACCAAAGCTATGACCCCGCACGTGCCCATATCGGTGGCGGAGATCGTGGAAGAGGTGCAGGCGGCCAGCGAAATCGGCATCACCGCGGTGCACCTGCACGCCCGCGACGAGGAAAGCGGCGCGCCCACGTACCGGAAGGATATTTACGGGCGCATCATGGAAGGTATCCGGCGCTACTGCCCCGAACTCGTACTTTGCGTATCGCTCAGCGGCCGGAACTTCAACGAACTGTCCAAACGCTCCGAAGCCATCGAGCTGTACCCCGACATGGGCAGCCTGACGCTCAGCTCGCTCAATTTTCCCCGGCAGGCCAGCGTGAATGCGCCCGACATGATACAGGCCCTGGCCGAAAAAATGAACGACTTCGGCGTGCACCCCGAACTGGAAGTGTTCGACCTGGGCATGATCCACTACGCGCATTACCTCATTCAGAAAAACATCCTGCGCCCGCCCTACTATTTCAACCTTATCTTCGGGAATCTGGCCGGCATGCAGGCCGACCTTGCCGAAATGGGCCTCGCGGTGAAACAACTACCCCCCGGCAGCCACTGGGCCTTTGGCGGCATCGGGCGCCAGCAACTGGCCGCCAACACCGCGGCCATCGCCGCTGGCGGCGGCGTACGCGTGGGCCTCGAAGACAACCTGTACTACGACCAGCACAAAAACCAACTGGCCCGCAACATCGACCTGCTGAAACGGGTGCATACCCTGGCGGAAATTTTTGAACGGCGGGTGATGAGTCCGGCGGAGTTTGGCAACCTGGGATTTTACAATATCAAGGCGCGAATGATAAGCACTTAATATCCAACATACTTCTTATGAAAAAACCGGCGCCGCAACAGAAAAACGCAAACCCGGATACATGGGAAGTGTGGCTAACCCGTCTCCTATACTACCCGGGAGACGATGAGGAAATACTGCTGTCCAAAAAAGTGTGGTGCAGCATTGCCGTTACTACTTTTACCCTGAGCGCCATCCTGCTGGTTATCTGTTTAGTCAACGGTTTCCGGCCCATGGTGCTTTTGACCGCCCTCTTATGCACGTTTTTCCTGGTGAGCATGCTGCTGTTTCTGCACCTGAAAAGGTACATCCAGGCCTTCTTTCTGATTTCGGAAGTTTTTAAGGTATTGTATTCTTTTGCCGCCGTGGTCGTCACCGGCGGGATCATGCAATCCGGCGGGCAGGTATTTATCGGCATGGCGGGTATCTTCTTCGCTTTGGTATTCCCCGACCCGGTAAAAGTATGGCCCCTGCTATTGTTATACCTGGGCACCCTGACACTGGAAACCGTACTTCAACCCTATTTAATCCCCCTGGTTCAATTTTCCCCGGGCCAAAACCTGCTGTTTTTTGTCCTGACCCTTGCAGGGGCCATCCTGTCTCTTTTTGTCTTTATGCAAACGTTCATCCGGGAACGCGCGCGGTTCCGGAGGCAGGAAACCGAAAAACTCAGGTCCCTCGACAGCGCCAGGAGTCATTTCTTCGCCAATATTTCCCACGAATTCCGAACGCCGCTCACGGTGATCCTGGGTATGGCCGACCAGATCCGGGAAGACCCTGCCCACCACGCCGGGGATGGGGCGCGGCTGATCAAACGCAACGGGCGAAGATTGCTGCGCCTGGTCGATCAACTGCTAACCCTGTCGAAACTGGAAGCTGGTTCCCTGCCGGAACATTTCGTGCAGGCGGATATCGTACTGGAACTAAAATATTTGCTGGAATCTTTTCACAGTCTGGCCGAAAGCAAAAACATAGGACTGCATTTTTCGAGCGACCGCCCCGAACTTTGGATGGATATCGACCCTGAAAAACTGGAAAATATCATCGGCAACCTGATTGACAACGCCATCAAATATACCCCCGAAGGCGGTATGGTGACTTTGCGCCTCCAACAACTGCCGCCGGAACAGGAGCCGTATCCCCGCCTGCTCATAACTGTAGAAGATACTGGTATCGGCATCCCTGAACAGTTTAAAGAACAGGTTTTTGAACGCTTTTTCCGGGTTGGAGAATGGCCGGTGGAAGGTACCGGGGTTGGATTGGCCATCGTGCGGGAATTTGTGCATTTGCTCGATGGCCGGATAGAACTGAACAGCGTGCCGGGAAAAGGAACTACCTTTTCCATTTTCCTGCCCATTCATACCCATGCTCCCATGCAGGCGATCGCGCATGGAACGGATGCAGCGGAGATCCAGCCGGATAAACATACCCCGCCTGCTTTTCCGGTATCGCTTGCAGCCCGGCCGGAGTTGCTCATCATCGAAGACAACCCCGATCTTGTGCATTACCTGGAAAATCAGCTGCGGGAAAATTATCGCATCAGGGTCGCCCACGACGGCGAACAAGGCATCGGCATGGCCATGGAAACCGTACCCGACATCATCATCAGCGATATTATGATGCCCAACAAAGACGGGTTTGAGGTGTGCCGCGTATTAAAAAATGATATCCGTACCAATCACATCCCCATCATCCTGCTCACCGCCAGGGCGGATATTGCCTCCCGCATCAGCGGTTTGGAGGCCGGCGCGGACGCCTACCTGGCCAAACCCTTCAACCGGCAGGAACTGGAAGTGGAGCTGGCCAATTTGGTACGGCTCCGGGAAGTGCTCCGGCAAAAATATCGCCAGGGACCGCCGGCAGAAAAACCACCCGGCCTGAACGAACGTTTCCTGCTGGAACTGTATCAACTCCTGGAAAAACATTACCAGGACGAAGACTTCGGCATCAAAGCCCAGTCCACCTCCCACGTTATCCGTTCTTTCCGCCTGGAAAAGGCCAAAGCATTGCTCCATACCACCCGCATGACCGTGGCGGAGGTGGCTTACGCGGTGGGTTTCAAAGACCCGCTTTATTTCTCCCGCGCGTTCTCCCACCAGTTCGGAATGGCGCCCTCGGACGCCAGAGGGTAGCTGCAACAATAGTCCATTCCTTGGAACAATAGTCCTTTACGCCGGCTTTCAGGCGCTTATACTTTTGGATTGAATTTAATTTATTCATTCCAAAATAAAGTACCTATGAAACGGATATCGATGCTCCAAACACTGGCGCTTTTGTTATTCATGATCGCTGCAAGCTTTCCGGCAAAAACACAATGGCTGTATAAGAAGCCGCTCCACCGGGGCAGGGCATTCTTCGCCACGGAAGTGGTGGACGAAAAAATATACGTCATCGGCGGAGCCGTCAGCCGGACGGAAAGTACGGCCTCCATGGAAGTGTATGATTACAATACCGACACCTGGGATACTACAAAAGCAAGTATGCCGGTAGCGCTCTGCGCGGCAGGTTCGGCAGTGTATGATGGCAAAATTTACGTGATCGGGGGAAAACCGACCTTTGAAGGCAATATTTGGCTTAATACCGTGTATGAGTACAACCCCTCAACCGATAAGTGGACCCCGATCCCTTATACCCTGCTCACCCCGAGGGCTTTCCTTTCCGCCTGCACACTCGGAACGGAAATATACGCCATCGGCGGCCGAACCGCGACGGTTTTCTCCATCTTCGCCGTAGAAAAACTCGATTTCGCCGACCTTTCTAAAGGTTGGGCGTCTTTTGATGGCCTGAACGCCGGGCGATCCAACTTTACCGCGGAGAACCTGCACGGCATCCTTTACGCAATGGGTGGCGTTGATGCCGTTAACCCAACTTCCGTGGAAAAATATAACCCGGCTACCAGCGCCGTTTGGGTTAAAACAGGCGAATATTTCGACCGTTATCTGCACGGATCAACTGCCTGGGGCGGTAATATTTATATGTTTGGCGGCCTCACAACCAATAACCCGGCCCCGCTTCCCGACTTGGTTCGATACAATCCCACCCGGGGTTTCGACACCCTCCCGGGCACTCTGCCCGAAATTAAAGCGGCCTGCGGCGCTGCCGTTGTCGATAGTCATCTATTTGCCATTGGCGGAGCACAAGTGCCTTTTTTCCTGCCCGCGGAGCCCGGCTCGCCGATCTCAGCATCTGTTTTGATGTATGGTACCACCCTTGTTTCCATAAAGGAAAAAAGAGCCGCTTCTGACTTTGTCTTGCTGGAACAAAACCAACCCAATCCATTCAGCGCCCAAACGACCATCCGCTATGAAATGAAACGCCCCGCTGAAATCCGCATTCAGGTATACGACCTGAACGGCCAGGAAGTAGCCACGCTGTGGGAGGGACGTCAGACCGCGGGCACTCACTTTGTCACGTGGAACGCCGTCGGCGTGCCGGAGGGAGTGTATTTCTTTCAGTTACAATCAAATGAATCCACTGCAACCAGAAAGTGCATACTCATTAACCACTAAATATGAAATATTATGAAAATCAACGGCAACTGCGAACTGATCTTCGATGAAAACTGGCAACCGGTAAAAATCGCCATTCGGGGCAGTCACGGGCATTGGACCGGCGCCAATGGCGACCAACTGGACTGGGAAGGTTCGTATGAGGCATTTTTTGACGGCACTTTCACCGCCGACCTGGATATTGTTGGCGGAACGGGAAGATTCGAACGCGCTACCGGCAATATAAAAGGCGGCGGCTATAATGATCCCGAAACGGGTTATGCCGTTTCCGAGGGGAAAGGGTATATTACTATTCTGAAGTAGCGCCAGGAGATGTTTAATCACTTTAGCCGATTAGTTCTACTTTGTCAAATGAAAAAAAACTGGAATGTGGACTTAAACCACATTCATTTATTCGTCGGACGACAAATTCGTCCGAAGAGCCCACGTCACTTCGTCCGACGAATTTGTCGTCGGACGAATAACAGGGCCAAGAATGACATTAAGGTAGTATTCCATATCTTTTTAATTTGACAAAGTAGAATTAAGAAAGGTTTGAAGCACGAAATATCTGTACTTACACCCCTGCGCTTGTTTCAATAAAAGAAGGAGTAGCCGCCCCCTCCAATGTAGTATGGCTGGGGCAAAACCAACCCAATCCATGCAGCGCCCAAACGACCATCCGCTATGAAATGAAACGCCCCGCGGAAATCCGCATTCAGGTATTCGACCTGAAAGGCCGGGAAGTGACCACGCTGTGGGAGGGGACGTCAGGCTGGGGCACTCACTTTGTCACGTGGAACGCCGCGGACGTGCCAGCCGGGATTTACTTCTACCGGTTGCAGACAGCGGAAGGGGCGGCTACAAGAAAGTGTATTCTTCACAACCATTAAATACATTGAAAAGAGATGAAAAAGCCATTTCTATTCTTTCCGCTTTTTTTATTGGCCGGCTTGGCGAACATCTCGGTGGTAATGGGCCAAACCACTTTCGGACCTCAGCAGATCATCGTTGAACCCGAGTTAAAAGGTGTAGCAAGTGTTTTTGCCGCCGATCTGGATAACGACGGCGATTTGGACGTTCTGTCCGCTTCCGCGGGAGACGACAAAATAGCCTGGTACGAAAATGACGGCATCGGCAATTTCGGGCTGCAACAGGTCATTACCACAAATGCGGATAGAGCGGTTTCCGTTTTTGCCGCCGACGTGGACAACGATGGC
>JAKLJF010000840.1 GCA_023151335.1 Thermoanaerobaculia bacterium
AATTTTCCGTTTTTCAGCGGTAAACATTTACCTTTGCGGTTGCTTTTTGAAAAGCATTTCTTTATACGATTTAAACTATTGATTTTCAAATAATTACAGCAAAATGGCTTTAATCGGACAGATTCGGAAACAAGGGTGGCTGCTGATCACGATGATGATTTTGGCCCTGGGCGGTTTTATTCTGATGGACGTGATCTCCAACGCGGAACGGTCCGCCGCCGGCGACGTGAATACCCTCGGCAGGGTGAATGGCAAGGAAATCAAACGCAGCGAGTTTGACAACTATGAAAAACTGATCTACGCCAACAGCCAGGGCAGCCCGTTCCAGGTGCGGGAGCAGATATGGAAACACTTCGTGGAAGACGCGGTGGTTTCCCAGGAAGCCGAGGCGCTGGGCCTGGGTGTCAGCAAGGAAGAACTGATCGACCTTCAGTTTGGCAACAACCTCAGCCCCATCATTATGGAGCGCTTCAGGGGGCAGGACGGCCAACCCAACCGGGCTACCCTGTCAAGCATTAAGGCCGCTATCGAGCAAGGCTCTTTTACCGACCCCGTTAACCGTTCCTACTGGGCTACGCAGGAAAAAGAGATCATCAAAGAACGCCTGCAAGGCAAAATTTCGAGTTTGGTGCTGAAAGGGGTTTACACACCCCAATGGCAGGCCGAAATGGCTTTTCGTGAAAACAACCAGCGCATTGATTTTGCCTACGTCCGGATCCCTTATGAAAAAATAAACGACAGCGAAGTCCAACTCACCGACGACGATTATGCCGCTTATCTGAAGGATAACCCGCGTTTGTTCGACGAAAAAGAAGAAGTCCGCGCAGTCAATTATATCTCCATTGACGTGTATCCCACGGGCGGCGACAGCACGGCCACCCGCGACGCCGTGGCCCGTATGATCGAGGGGCTGCGCGCTGCTCCGAACGACTCGGTCTATATCGTGTCCAACAACGGCAATTACGATAAATCTTACAGGATAAAAGAGAATCTGCCGTCTTCCGTGGCCGACACCCTGCTCACGCTGCCTTTGGGCAGCATCGTCGGGCCTTTCCTCGACCAGGGTGCGTGGAACCTGGCCAAAATCATCGACCGTAAAGTGATACCCGACTCGGTGAAGGCACGGCACATCCTGCTGCGCGAAGCCAACCCGGCCAATGAGCAAAAGATTGACAGCCTGTTGACCCTGCTGAATACTAAAAAGGCGACCTTCGACAGCCTGGCTATTAAAAACAGCCAGGACGGCTCGGCCTCCAAGGGCGGCGACCTCGGCTGGTTTGCCGACGGAGCGATGGTGCCGGAATTTAACAACATCTGCTTCTACGAAGGCGTACAGGGTAAATATTACAAGGTTGCCACCCAGTTTGGCTGGCACCTGATCGAGATCACCGGCAAAAAATTCATTAAAAATGCCACCGGCGTACGCGCCGCTTACATTAGCCAGCCCATCGAGCCGAGCACTCAAACGCAGCAGGCCGCCAAAGACCGCGCCCTGGCTATTGTGCAGCAGGCTAAAACGATAGACGATCTGAACGCCATTGCCGGAAAAGAGAACCTGCCGGTGCAGAACAGCGGCCCCGTAAAAGCGAACGACTATGTGCTGGGATCGCTGAACCTGGGCGATGATTCGCGGGAAGTGATCCGCTGGGCTTTTGATAAAAAAACGAAAGAAAACGCCGTGGCGAAAGAAGTCTTTTCCTTCCGCGACCCGAACGGCGGCTATTTCGACAGCAAATACGTGGTGGCTGCCCTGAAAAGTATAACGCCGGCCGGTTCCGCCAGTGTCGCCTCCCTGAAGGCTTCGCCCCGTGCCGAACTGGAAGTCAGAAACCGCAAAAAAGCGGAAATGATCAAAGCCAAACTGCAAACTGCCGGCGATATGCTCACCGCCGCCGGTCAGTGGGGCGTCAGCGTGGATACCGCCAAGGGCGCCTCGATGCTGCAAACTTTCCTGCCCAACGGCGGTTCCGAACCCCGTATCGTGGGCCTGGCGTTTTCGCTGGCCAAAGACGCCGTCAGTAAACCGGCGGCCGGCACGAACGGCGTCTATATCGTCAAACCGCTGACCGCCGTTGCCGACATGCCCCTGCCGCCCGATCTGAACATGTTCCGGCGTCAGGTGAACTCCTCGGCCAACGCCGGCATCCGGATGAACCTGATCAATTCGCTCGTCAAAGAAGCCGAGACGAAGGATTTCAGAAGCAGGTTTTTCTGAGGATTTGTTTGGCTAAAAAACACCGCGAGCCATCCCGTTGAGACGGGGTGGCTCGCGGTGTTTTTTAGCCAAACATATGCCCGGATTTATTACACCCCTACCTCCACCCGCTCATACAGCGGAAATTTCTGCATAAACGTATTCACTTCCCGCCGCACCCGGGCGTGTTGTTCGCTGTCGCCGGGGCGGGAGAGCACGGCGTCGATCCAGTCGATCACGCGGCGGCAATCGTCTTCCCGGAACCCGCGGGTGGTGATGGCCGCGGCGCCGATGCGGATGCCGGAGGTGGTCATGGGCGGCTGGGGATCGAAGGGGATCATATTTTTATTCACGGTGATATCGGCTTCGCCGAGGGCGTTTTCTGCCACTTTGCCGGTCACGCCTTTGGAGCGCAGGTCGATCAGCATGAGGTGGTTGTCGGTGCCGCCGGAAATGATGTGGTAGCCGCGTTGGGTGAGTTCTTCAGCCATGACGGCGG
>JAKLJF010000841.1 GCA_023151335.1 Thermoanaerobaculia bacterium
TATACTGGCTATAGCCTCTATAGCGCCCGCGGCGCCGAGCAGGTGGCCGGTCATGCTCTTGGTAGAAGAGATATTCAGATTGAAAGCGTGGTCACCGAAAACCTGTTTGATGGCCTTCAGTTCGGCGATGTCGCCCAGGGGTGTGGATGTGCCGTGCACATTGATATAGTCGATTTCGGAGGGTCGAATACCGGCATCCTGAAGTGCCAGGTTCATCACGTTGATCACGCCGATGCCTTCCGGGTGGGGCGCCGTGATGTGGTGGGCGTCGGCGGTGGCCGCGGCGCCGATCACCTCGGCATAGATATGCGCGCCGCGACGGCGGGCATGTTCGTATTCTTCCAGGATGAGCGCGCCGGAGCCTTCGCCCAGTACGAAGCCGTCGCGGTCCTGGTCGAAAGGCCGGGAAGCTGTCTGGTACTCGTCGTTGCGTTCGCTCAGGGCTTTCATCGAGTTGAAGCCGCCCACGGCTGTTTTGGTAATGGTGGCCTCCGAGCCGCCGGCCACGATGATGTCGGCGCGGCCCATACGGATGTAGTCGAATGCATTCATCAGGGCGTGTGAGGAGGAGGCGCAGGCCGACACCGTGGCATAGTTGATCCCCATAAAACCGTACTGAATGGAAATCTGGCCGGCGGCGATGTCGGAGATCATTTTAGGAATGAGGAAGGGGTTGTGTTTGGGTATGCCGTTGCCAAGCACATGCTCTTCAATTTCTTTTTCGAGCGTGGCCATGCCGCCGATACCGGAGGCCCAGATGACGCCCACGCGTTGTTTGTCAATGGCGTCGAGGTCAAGTCCGGAGTATTTCAGGGCTTCGGCGGCGGTGACCATGGCGAACTGGGTGAAACGGTCGATCCTGCGCGCTTCCTTTCGCTCGATATGTTCTTCCACGTTAAAACCTTTTACCTCGCAGGCAAAACGGGTTTTAAACAAACTGGCATCGAACTGCGTGATCAGGTTGGCTCCGCTGACGCCTTTTTGCAGCCCTTCGAGGTAGGCGGTGAGCGTATTGCCAATGGGGGTCAGGGCGCCAAGGCCGGTTACGACTACTCGTTTCATGCAGTGGGTTTGGATAAATTCGGTTTATGCAAGCCAATACCTTGGCTACAAATGCCGTGCAAAGGTACAAGCTTCCTTCTGAACACAAAAGGTTCAAAGCAGGGCCGCTTTGAACCTTTTTGTTTGTTAAAACCGGGTATCAGGTGCGCCGGAGCCTTATCAAACGTTGATATGCGCTTCGAGATATTCGATGGCCTGGCCAACCGTTTGAATTTTTTCGGCCTGTTCGTCCGGGATCGATACGTCGAATTCCTTCTCGAACTCCATGATTAATTCCACGGTATCGAGCGAGTCGGCGCCGAGGTCTTGAATAAAATTGGCTTCAGGCGTTACTTCTCCCTCATCCACACCCAGTTTGTCAACAATGATTTTTTTGACACGATCGGCTACGTTTGCCATATTCTTCTGACTTTAAGTGAAAAAGATGCATTTTTCGAGGGGCAAAGAAACGGCTATCCCCGTTTTTAAAAAAATTTTTGTCGCGGAAATTTTGATGTACCTTTCTTCCACACTTTTTACCATTTGTGTAAAAAATACACTTACTTCCTTCTGAAAACTGTATGCCAATATTGATTATTTAAAGACATTTCCGGCCTTAATACTCTAAAACAAAGCAATAGATGTTGTAACATTCCGGGGATACCGGTACTTTTGCTGCGACTTCTTATTGTAGTTTTTACACTTTAAATTTGTTTGCCGGATTATGGTACACGCTGCAACGGACTTCTTGATGACAAAAAATAATTCAATTATGCGTAAAGACGGTACGCAAAATACAAAGATTGTTGCCACGGTTGGGCCAGCCTGCAACACTTATGACAAATTGCTGGAACTGGTAAAGGCCGGCGTCGACGTGTTTCGCCTCAATTTCAGCCACGGCACCCATGCCGACCACCTCAAGGTAATCGAACACATTCAGTATATTAACGACAAGTACAACACACACATCAGTATACTGGCCGACCTGCAGGGGCCTAAACTGCGCGTGGGTAAAATACAGGATAACGCCCTGCCGCTGCAGGCCGGCGATATCATTACGCTGGTCAACGAAGAGTTGATCGGCACCCGTGAAAAGATTTATATGTCCTACGAACAGTTTGCCGAGGACTGCAACGTGGGCGAACGCATTATGATGGACGACGGTAAACTGGTGTTCGAGGTGGTGGAAACGAACAAAGTAGATACCGTTAAACTGCGTTGCCTGCACGGCGGCGTACTGAGCAGCAATAAAGGTGTGAATCTGCCCGATACAAATATCAAACAACCCTCCCTGACGGAAAAAGACCTGGAAGACCTCGATTTTATCCTGACACAACCCGTCAACTGGATTGCCTTGTCTTTCGTTCGGACCGCCGAAGATGTGCTTGATCTGATCCGGCGCGTGGAGGCGCGACAACACCCGGCCAAGGTGATGGCTAAAATTGAAAAGCCCGAAGCCGTTAAAAATATCCGCAAGATCGTCAAAGCGGCCAACGGCATTATGATCGCCCGGGGCGACCTGGGCGTGGAAATGCCCATCGAACAGCTGCCCATCACGCAAAAGGAGATCGTACAAATGTGCATGCAATTCTCCCGGCCGGTCATCGTGGCCACGCAAATGATGGACAGTATGATCAAAAAC
>JAKLJF010000842.1 GCA_023151335.1 Thermoanaerobaculia bacterium
AATTTGCCGATGCCGATTACCAGAAAACCTACGGCCTGCGGCTCGTCGCGGGGCGCTGGTTGAGCGCCAGCGACACCATCCGGGAGGCCGTCGTAAATCAAACCCTGTTGAAAAAACTGGGTATCCGCGAACCCGAATCAGTGCTCGGACAGGAAATCCGGCTGGGCGGGCGACGAAGGATGCGGATAACGGGTGTGGCGGAAGATTTTCACCAGCACTCTGTGCATCAGCCAATTGCTCCCCTGCTGATCACCACGCGAAAGGCGTATTATTACACCGCGGGTGTAAAGATCGCGCCGCATGAAATTGCCGCGACCGTTGCTTCCATTCAGGAGACTTACGATGCCGTTTACCCGGAACAGGTGTTCAGCGGCCGTTTTTTCGATGAGCACATCGCCCGGTTTTACCAGGATGAAAACCGCTTTTCGGATACCTGCAAAGGTTTCGCCCTGCTGGCGGTGTTCATCGCCTGCCTGGGGCTGTTTGGCTTGTCGTCGCATGCCGCTGCCCGGCGCACCAAGGAGATCGGCGTCCGGAAAGTGCTCGGCGCCACCACGACAGGTATCGTACGTTTGCTGGCAAAGGATTTTCTCAAGTTGGTCATCGTTTCATTGGTCATTGCCGTGCCGGCGGCCTGGTTTTTTATGGAAAAATGGCTGGAAGATTTTGCTTACCGCATCAATATGCCCTGGTGGGCCTTTGCATTGGCCGGTACATTGGCACTGGTTGTGGCGTTTCTGACGGTCAGTTTTCAGAGTGTAAAGGCGGCGCTGGCGAATCCGGTGCGATCGTTGAGAAACGAATGAATGGGTCTAAATTCGCGGTAATTCAAAAGTAGTGCCCGAATCCGAAACTTACCGCACAATAGTTACATCCCCTTCCCTGCGTATCTGCCGCACCCGTCCGCAATACGCCACGTCGGCCAGGAGATACCATACGAACACAGCTGGTTGCATATCCTGCTGCCGGAAGGGGCCGGTCCAGCCGTCTTCCGTGTCTTGGGTACGGAACATCAGGTTGCCCCAGCGGTCGTATACCGCGAAATGATAACTAATGACCGTCAGTTCAGGCGCCAGGTACGGCCGGAATCGGGAGTTATCCGGATCGGCGGACAGCGGTGCGAACACGTTGGGCACGTAGGCATACGAAAAGCCAGCGCTGATGCCTTCCCAATCCACCGAAATGTCGCGGCGCAGGGTTTCGCATACATTTCGGACTTCCACCCACACGGGGCCGGGGTCGTACACCCTAATGGCCGGGGTTTGAGCGCCGGTGCTCCACTGGTAGCTCAGCCCCTCCGGATCGCCGCTCACAACAGGCGCCAACTGTACCCCACTGCTGTCGCAGGGCAGTTGCGCATCGGCGAGTTCGAGGGAAAGAGGCAGACGCGCCGGAATAGTGGTGTCGCGCTGGAAAAAGCAAGCGTTGCTGTCTTCCAGCCACACCGTGTAGTCTCCCGGCGCCAAATCCTGAAAATCCGTCTCATCCTGAAATGACGTGCCATCGAGCGAATAGCGGTAAGGAGGCTGGCCACCGGATGGGCTCAGGACGGAGATCATACCAGTGTTCACACCGGCACAGGAAGCAGCGGCAGAAAGGTCAAAATTCGCAGCCGGGAACCCCAATACCGAAACGGTGATCGTCGAATCGCAGCCTTCCTGGTTGACAAAATGAAAATCGCGCGGTTCGCCGGGCAGCAACGTATCGCCGGCAAACAGGTAGGTTTCATTCGGGCAAATGGTGACAGCCAGGGTTTCTGAAGAAGAGGGCAGGCCGCTTACCGTTACGGTCACCAGCGAATCGCAGCCAATGCCGCTTTGCAGGGTGAACAGCCGCGTTTCGCCGATTTGCAGCGCAACACCGTGGTAGTTGAAAGACTCACCCGGACAAACAGCCGCCTGCACGGCGCCGGTCGGTATCGGTAAAGCTTCTACCGTGACCGTCACCACGGAGTCGCAACCCAGATAGTTTTGTAAAATAAAATCCTGTGTCTGACCTGCCTGCAGCACAACCCCGTTGTAGGTGAAAGTTTCGTCCGGGCATATCTTCGCCGTAAAACTGCCCGTTGAAGTTGGCAGCGCGCCAACGGTTACGGTCACCAGCGAATCGCAACCGATACCGCTTTGCAGCGTAAATAACCGCGTTTCACCCACCTGCAGGGCAGCGCCGTGATAGTTGAAGGTCTGGCCCGGGCAAACAGCCGCCTGCACCGTACCGGTTGGCGTCGGCAAAGCCGCCACATTGACCGTGACTATAGAATCGCAACCCAGGTAGTTTTGCAGGGTAAATTGCTGCGAAGTGCCTTCCTGCACCAGCGTGCCGTTGTAGTCGTAACTCGCCCCCCGGCAAACGCTCACATTCAACGTCCCTGTGGAAACCGGCAGCGCCCCGACGTTTACCGTCAAAATGGAATCGCAACCCACGTAATTTTGCAGGGTAAAATCCTGCGAAGTGCCTTCCTGCACCAGCGTACCGTTGTAGTCGTAACTCGCCCCCCGACAAACGCTCACATTCACCGTCCCTGTGGAAACCGGCAGCGCCCCGACGTTTACCGTCAAAATGGAATCGCAACCCACGTAATTTTGCAGGGTAAAATCCTGCGAAGTGCCTTCCTGCACCAGCGTACCGTTGTAGTCGTAACTCGCCCCCCGACAAACGCTCACATTCAACGTCC
>JAKLJF010000843.1 GCA_023151335.1 Thermoanaerobaculia bacterium
TTAATGGTGTTCTACTCCAACCCATACTGCCTCAATACCTCCTCCGGCACCCCATCCCACTGGTTGGGCGTATTGCCCACATACCCCAGGTCGGCGATACCCATTTTGCTGGTGAAGAAACCCGAGGCCGTCAGATTGCGCATCAGGCTGAAAAAGGCGATGCCCTGGCTCATGCCCGTTTTTTTGCGCTCCGGCCAGGCGATGTCTTCCACGATTTCGACCCGCTGGGCGTCAGAACAGTCGATAAACGTTTTGTCGAACCGCCGTTTGGCCTGCGCGTCCAGCCACAGCAGGCCGCCGCGCAGGGGCGTTTGCAGGTTGGGCTGGTCTTTGGCCATGAATTCGATAAAATCGGGTACGCCCGCTTCGGATGCGCTGCCGGACTGGGCGTCTTTCGGGATAATGATGTCTGCCAGCACGGAGATGGTTTTCATCTCGTGCTTGTTGAAAAACTGCTCTTTGAAGAGTTTGGCATCGCGTTCCAGTTCGCCTTTGGTGCGGCCGTAGGGCTCCCAGGGTTCTTTTTTCTTATCCGGATCGGCCAGGTCGAGCACTTCCGCGGCTTTTACCTGCGGGCTGAGGCCGGCCAGGCCGAGCGTAGTGAGGCTGATGCCTTTTAGCGCGTCGCGACGTTTCATAGTTTGCCTGCATTTTTTTGTTCCACAATATACCTCGACGCCCGCATGGAAAGGGCCAGTATCGTCCAGGTACAGTTTTTATCGCCCTGAGAAGGGAAGGGTGCTCCGTCCACCACGAACAGATTTTTCACGTCGTGGGCCTGCTGCCATTTGTTCAGAGCCGATTTTTTCGGGTCGTTACCCATACGGATCGTGCCTACTTCATGGATGATCTCGCCGGGCGCGTTCAGGCCGTAATCGTTTTCGGGCCCGGGTTTGTCGCTGAGCGGAATACCGCCCATTTCCTGGATGATGCGTTCGAAGGTATCGTGCATGTGTTTGGCCTGCAGGCGCTCGTAGTCCGACCATTTGTAGTGGAAACGCAGCACCGGGATGCCGTATTTATCCACGGTATTGGGATCTATTTCGCAGTAATTGTCTTCGCGGGCAATGGCTTCGCCACGACCGGCCATACCGATGTAGGCGCCGTAGAAACGGCGGTAATCGTCTTTCAGCGCGGCGCCGTAGCCGCCGGCCTCGCGTTTGTTTCCATTCCGGTCGGGAAACAGGCCGTTCACTTTTTCAATGCCCCAGCCGAACCCGTAGGAAGGCATGCCGAATCCGCCCCAATACTCGATGTGATAACCTCGCGGAAAATCGAGTTTTTTGTTGTCGAGCCACCAGGGCGAGTAGACGTGCATGCCACCCACGCCGTCTTCGTTGTAGCGTTTGCGGTCGAACAACATGGGAATGATGGCCGCGCGGGAAGCGCCGGTAGAATCGTGCAGATATTTGCCCACCACGCCCGAGGAGTTGGCCAGGCCTTCCGGGAAACGGGCGGATTTGGAGTTGAGCAGCAGGCGCGCCGACTCGCAGGCACTGGCGGCCAGCACTACGATATTGCCGCGTACGCTTTTTTCTTCCAGGCTTTCCGTGTCAATGTAGGAAACACCAGTGCAAAGGCCCGTTTTCGGATCGGTCAGGATCTCGCGGGCCATGGCAAAGTAAATGACGTCCAGATTGCCGGTTTTAAGCGCCGGATTGACCAGGCAGGACGACGACGAAAAGTCGGCATACGCCAGGCAGGCGCGGCCACATTGCTGGCAGTAAAAGCATACGCCGCGTTCATCATTTATTTTTTTGGTCAGAATACTCAGCCGGGAGGGGATGGTGGTAATGCCCAGGTTTTTGTTGGCTTTTTTGATCATCAGCTCGTGCAAACGCGGTTTGGGCGCCGGCAGGAAGATGCCGTCGGGATCGTTGGGCAGGCCCTCGTTGGTGCCGAACACGCCCAGCAGGCGGTCGGTGTCGTCGTAAAAAGGCGCCACTTCCTCATAGCTGATGGGCCAGTCTTCGCCCAGGCCGTCGATGGTACGGCGTTTGAAGTCGTCGGGACCGAAACGCAGCGAGATGCGTCCCCAGTGGTTGGTGCGGCCGCCCAGCATACGCGAACGGAACCAGCGAAAGGTAGTGCCGTTTTTGGTGGTGTACGGCTCGCCTTCGATATCCCAGCCGCCGTAGGCCGCGTCGAAATCGCCGAAAGGCCGGTAGCGGGTACTGGCGCCCCGGCGTGGCGACTGCCAGGGCCATTTCAGCTGGGTCATGTACTTGGGGTCGGCCGGATCATAATGCTGCCCGGCTTCGAGCAGCAACACCCTGGCGCCGGCCTTCGTGAGCTCATAAGCGGCCATGCCGCCGCCTGCCCCGGAGCCGATGATGATCACGTCATAGGTTTTGGCGGAGGGGCGGAAGTGGATATCGGGCATGAGTATGGATGATTTTAAAAGCCGGGCTAAGGTATAAAATGAATTTACGATTTACGATTTACGATTGGGGTATCCGAAGAAATGGTTGTACCCGGCTTTATGGAGGGCACTCTAATCGTAAATCGTAAATCGTAAATCGTAAATCAGCACTACACCAACCCTTCGTGCTGCCCTATAAAAGCCAGCACCCCGGCCACGATCACATACAACCAGCACACGACATACACCGGAATAAACTTTTGCCGCATTTGCAGCATATCCGGGAACAGGATGGGTTTCCCCT